>CAZNLZ010000053.1:0-8408 GCA_964574225.1 uncultured Muribaculaceae bacterium
GGCATATCTAACGCTTTAGACAACTCAACAGCAGAAATGCCGCCATCTCGTGAGCATTTCTCGGGTGTAAGGAACATAAGTTCCAAACCAACTTTTTTCAAATCTATGTCTTCTAAAGTTTCCATTACGTGTTTACCTATTTTGACACATGCATGTTCGGTATTTTTTTAAAATACTTTAATTATTTTATTACAATCTGTGCTTTTTTTGTAAATATTGTATAATTTATTTGGTAGGTTGGGATATTTTTTATGCAAGAATATAACATTTGTTTTAGTTTAGACTCGAAATATACAGAGCAATTCGCTGTTTCAGCTGTTTCTATTTTACAAAATGCTGATAGGGATGAGAATATCAAGTTTTATATTCTTGATGGCGGATTAACAGAAAAAGACAAATTAAACATAGAATTATTAAAAAATATTAAAGGTTTTAATGTTGAGTATATTGAAATTGATGAAAAAGATTTTAAAGATTGCCCAATGTTAAAAGAAAAAGGGGAAGAACATAAAGACTATCATGTTACTTTGCCTACATATTTTAGATTTAAACTACCAGAACTTTTGCCAAAGCTTGATAAGGTGCTTTATCTTGACTGTGATGTTATTGTAAGAACTTCTTTAAAAGAGCTTTTCGCAGTTTCTTTGAAGGATAAAGCAGTTGCAATGGTAGAAGATGTCGAATCAAAGTCTGAAGCAGAACGCTTGGGTATAAAAAAATATTTTAATGCTGGCGTGATGCTTATTAATCTTGATTACTGGCGTAGTAATAACGTTTCTAGCTTACTTTTTGATTATGCAAAAAAGAATAAAAAGAAAATTCTTTGGCAGGATCAAGATGTTATAAATGCTGTGCTTGATGGGGAAATTAAGGGCTTAAATTTAAAATGGAATTATCAATATTTCTTGTATAACAGTGTAAAAGGGCAAGATTTATCGGATTGTGCTATTTTGCATTTTGCAGGTAGATTTAAGCCGTGGTTAATGCCTTTTGAACATTTTATATATGATTATTATTACTATTTCTTGTCTTTAACTCCATTTAAAAATAGGATTATTGAGTATAAACAAAAAGGAAGTGGGAAACATTTAAAAGATAACATTGGTGGTAGTGAGACTAATATTGTTTTAGATGTTTTATCTGACGATGTTCAAAAAATTTATCAAGAAATTACAAAAAACTACGATTATACAAATGGTTTGAATACTCAAGTTGATGAAAAAATTGGTAAAATTTATGAAGAGATATCTCAAAATTATCAATATACAAATTCTTTAAAGGAAGAAGTTAAATCTGAATTAAATCAACAATTTGGAGAATTAATAGACACTCAAAAAGGGATTGTAATAGCTCAGACTGATGAAAAAATCGGTAAAGTTTATGATGAGATATCAAAAAATTACGAATATACAAATGAACAAAAATCTTCGATTATAACAGAAACTGACGAAAAAATTGGTAAAGTTTACGATGAGATAACAAAAAATTACGAATATACAAATGAAATTAGAGATAATCTTTCTTCAACTTTGTATAACGAGTTAAATAACAAAGAAAATTCATTTAATGAAAAATTATTGGTGGT
Organism: uncultured Muribaculaceae bacterium; assembly: GCA_964574225.1. Taxonomy (GTDB): domain Bacteria; phylum Cyanobacteriota; class Vampirovibrionia; order Gastranaerophilales; family Gastranaerophilaceae; genus Avigastranaerophilus. The sequence goes on from CAZNLZ010000053.1 coordinate 1,586, forward strand.
TGAAAACAATCTGATAAAAGATATTGATTCAACTAAGAATGATTTGATTTCTAGGTTAGAGGAAGTTAATTCGTCGGCTTCTTTAGGTTTAGAAGAGTTAAAAACCATTCTTGATTTAAATGTAAATTTTACAAAGAAAGAAATAACAACTTTATATGAAAAAATTGCATTTAATGATGAAATTTTTAGAAAAGACCTAAATGAATTGCGTGAAGAATTCATAAAGTTGTTGAATGATAAACTAGAATATTTTATTGCTCAAACTGATGAAAAAATTGGCAAGGTTTATAATGAAATTTCAAAAAACTATGAATTTACAAAAGATTTAGTTGCTAAATCAGTTGAAACCCTAAGTTTTCAAACTGATGAAAAAATTGGCAAAGTTTATGATGAAATTTCTAAAAATTATGACTATACAAATAAACTTGCTCAAGAAAATAAGGATTTAATAGAAAAACAAATCTTCAAAACAAAAGAAGATATGTTTATGTATATTGACCATATTAATGATGAAACATCAAATAAACTTGAAAATTTAAAGGTTGATGTTGAGGGTAAAATCACAGATTTAGAAGAGACTCAAAATAGAAAAAATGACATAAAGTTAAACGAAGTTTATACATATACAAATAGTGAATTAACAAAAGTATTTGCTACATTAAATAAAAACAATTTTAATTATGAAAATAAATTAGAATATGCACAAAAAGAGGCTTATCGTTTAATCGAAGAAGGTAAAAATGAAATTTCTAATTTAAAAATTGAATTAGATAAAAAGAAAGAAATTGAATCTGATTTTAATAATAGACTTGAAAAAGTTGATTTTGAACATAAAAAACAAGTAGAAGTTCTAACTGCTGAATTTGAAGAAAGATTTAATAATCAACGAATCAAATATGAAAAAAAATTGATGAAAATGGAAGAGCAAATAACTGACCTAGAAGTTAGATATGCTGAAAGTCAAAAAGGCTTTTTTACAAAAATGATTGAAAGATGCAAAAAGAGATAAATATGACAAATCCAAAAGTATCGTTAATAGTTGTTTACCATAATGAAGAAAATACAATAAAAGCTTGTATGAATAGCTTTTTGAGTCAAAATTTTAACGATTTTGAACTTATATGTGTTAATAATGCTTCAAATGACGCATCTGAAAAAATTGTGCTTGAATTGGTGCAAAATAATGACAAAGTAAAAAAAATAAGTTTGCCTTCGGAAGTATCATTAGAAGACGCTCAAAATTCTGCGTTAGCATTATCATCTGGCGAGTTTGTTTGCTTTCTAGATTCTTCTAAAGAAATAGAAGAAAGTTTTATTGCAAACCTTTTTGTTCAAGTGTTTAGTAGAAAATATAATGAGAAATCAATAATTAAAGAAAAAATGTATAAAAGGGAATTCCTTGAAAACATTGATATAGTTGATAACATTATTGAAAATAAAATAAATGAACAATCTGATAAACTAAAAGAAACTGTTATTGGATATGAAAATTTTGTAAAAACAGAATTAGAAAAAAACGCTAAAGCTAATATCGAAAATGTTAATAACAAAGTTTATGATGTTGTTTGTAGATTTAATCAGTTAGAAAAAAATATGTATGATAGGGCTGGTTATTATGAAATTTTGCTTAATGATAAAGCAACTGAAATAAAATCAGCTCAAGAAGGCGTAACTGCTCAAATTTATAATGATATTTCTAAAATTTATGAGTTTGTAGGTTCTGAAGTAAACAAAAAAGGTTTAGAAATAAGTCGTGTTTATGATGAAATAACAAAAAATTATAAATATACTGAAACTCTTGTTGAACAAGCAAAAGAAAACTTATCAAATCAATTTGGTAATGAAGGAAATTATTTAAAAGAAAAAGTAGAAAATTTAGAAAAAGAAATTGCCGTTCGTAATGTTGGTTTAAAAAGACTTATTGATATGCAATTAGATGAGCTTGATTCTAAAATTAAGGCGCTTGGTGGTAACCAAAATTCAGGCTATGAACAAGCTTTAAATGTTGTTGAAACATCAAAAATTGTGGAAGAAAATATTGAGAAAATCTATGCTCATATAAGCAAGACAAATGCTCAATTTTACGAAGAACTTACCAAAATTTATAAAGAATTAAATTGTAAGCTTGTTGAAAAAATACAAGAACAACAAATTACTTTTGATAAAAAAATAGATGATTTGCGTGCTGAATTTAATAAGAAGATAGAAGCATTAAAGGGAAATTAATATGCCAAAAGTTTCGATAATAATACCTTTTAATAATGTGGAAAAATATATCAAGGAATGTTTAGAAAGTGTTTTAAATCAAACGCTTCAAGACATTGAAGTTATCTGCATTAATGATGCTTCTGAAGATGGAACATTATCTGTTGTTGAAGATTACCAACAAAAGGATTCAAGAATAAAATTAATAAACCTTCCAGAAAGAAAAGGGCAAGGTTATGCGCGAAATCGTGGTATAGAAATTGCAACAGGTGACTATATTGGTTTTGTAGATTCTGATGATTTTATAAAACCATATATGTATGAAAATCTATATAAAAAAGCTGAGGAAAATGATTGCGATATAACAATGTGTCAATCTGTTGAATATGATGATATGACAGGACGCTATATTCAATCAGATTATTATTCTTTGGCTCCATTGGGTAGTTTTGCTGATAATGTTTTTAGCGCAGAAGATTCTAAACACGTTATTTTGGATATAAATGTTGCGCTTTGGAATAAGCTTTATAAACGTTCTTATCTGCAAGGAATTGGCGAAAAATTCCCAGAAGGTTTTATATATGAAGATTTACCTTTCTTCTTTGGTTCATATTTGCCTGCAAAAAGAATTTCAATTGTGTGGCAAGAATTGTATATGTACAGGGTAAACCGTGTTAATTCAACAATGCAACAGTTTAATAATAAGATTTTAGACCGTCCTTATATGGTGTCTTTAACTTATGAAAAAATGAAAAATACTCCATATTTGAATGATATGAAACCATTATTGCAAGCTTGGATTATAAATGATTTATTCCATCGTTACACCTTGTTAAAAGAACATTATCAAAAAGAGTTTTTCTTTTTGATGAAAAAGGTTTTTCAAAGTCTTGAAATTGAAAATATTGAGGATTTATTTTGGAAAAAAGTTTATCATTTTGAAGGTTATCTTCTTGTTATGAATAATTCTTTTGAAGATTTTAATCAAAAAGTTTTCAATGAATATTTGGATATACATAAGGTTGAGGATAGAATTTTATCTCAAATTTTGAAAAGAGAAGAGCTAGATTATAAAATCTCTCAAATTTATTTAGATATTGAAAAAAATTATAAATATACAGAAAAATTGGTTGAAGATAAAATGGGTCAAATGCCTCAACAGCCAACTAATTTAACTTCTGAATCGTATAACCAATCTAATATGGATAGTTCGCAAGTTGTAAAAAAAGAACAGTTTGCTCCTCTGTACGATACTGTTAAAGATTTATCTTATGTTGTTCATGATAATAATGCAGCTATATTGCGTAAACATCTTGAGTTGAAAGATGAACTAGAAGGTAAAATATATTTTGAAAAAAAAGAAATACTTGAACAAATAAGACAAGTGCAAAATAATTTAAGTTCAACTATTCTTTCTAATTCTAAAGATCAGCAAAAATTAATAGAGACTAATTTGCTTGACGTAACAAAAAAACTAGAAAATCTTTTTGAAAATTCTAAAAAAGAACTAGATAAAAAATTAGAAGAAAAAGAATTAGAGTTTTCTAAAATTTTAGAAGAACAAAATAAAAATCATTGTGAAGAAATAGCTCTTTTAAAGGCTCAAATGCTTGAACTGGAACAACGTTTAAATGAAAAATTAGAAACTCCGTGCAGAAAAATTCATAATTATTTTGCAAATAGAAAGAAATAATGCCTATAATTTCAGTAATCGTGCCTGTATATAACGTAGAGAAGTATCTAGCAAAGTGTTTAGATACAATACTTGCACAAACATTTTCAAATATAGAAATTATATGTGTAAATGATGGTTCAACAGATAATTCAAGAAAAATACTTTCTGATTATGCTCAAAGAGATTCAAGAATAAAGATAGTAGATAAAAAGAATGGTGGATTATCTTCTGCAAGAAACGCAGGAATGAAAGTTGCTACAGGTGAATATTACAGTTTTATAGATTCAGATGACTGGATTGAAGAAACAATGCTAGAGAAGCTATATAACAGTATGGTTTCATTAGATACAGATATTTCGATATGTGCAGTACATCAATATGATGAAACAAATCAACAAATAGATGATACAAACCCATATTATACACTTGGCTATTTTGATGAAAGTTTTGATAATAGAGCATTTTCATATGTAGAAACAAAGCTATTTTTGCTTGATGTATGTGTAATGGCATGGAATAAACTATATAGAAAAAGCTTTATAGATGAGTGTGAAGCAGAGTTTCCAGATGGATTAATATTTGAAGACGGACCATTTTTCTTTTCTATATTTTTTAAAACAAAAAGAGTTTCTATAGTAAGAGATTTTTTATATTACTATCGAATAAATCGTAATGGTTCGATATTAGAAAAAGGTGGAAAATCACTTTTTGATATTATTGATGTTGTTAATTTAATGTGTAAAAGCCTTAGTTCTACTGATATTTTTGACGATGTAAAAGAAGAATTTTATAGGCAGAAGGCAGATGATATTAATTATCGTTATGAACTTACAGATTCATCTTCTAAAAAATTATTTGCTAAAAAATTTAAAAAACAATCTTGTTTATTGAAAGAAGAAATTTTTGATTTTTCTGAGTTAAATAAAAAATATCCTATTCAATATAAAAATATGTGTATATTAAAAAATAGTACAAGTGTTTTTTTTCTGTATCAACACAAATTTAAAAAACGTTTAATGAAGAAGATAATACAAATTTTACATAATGAAGAAAATGTTTATTATTTTAAGTTTTGGAATTTAATCTTTTGTTTAAAGAAAAGAGCAAATATTTGTGATATTTTCTTTGAAAATGATAGAATTTATGTTGTTCTTTTTGGTAAAATAAGATTTAACTTCAAATTTGAGTATTCAAAGTTAGAGCAAAATTAAGTATGAAAAAACCTATAATTTCAGTAATCGTGCCTGTATATAACGTAGAGAAGTATCTAGCAAAGTGTTTAGATACAATACTTGCACAAACATTTTCAAATATAGAAATTATATGTGTAAATGATGGTTCAACAGATAATTCAAGAAAAATACTTTCTGATTATGCTCAAAGAGATTCAAGAATAAAGATAGTAGATAAAAAGAATGGTGGATTATCTTCTGCAAGAAACGCAGGAATGAAAGTTGCTACAGGTGAATATTACAGTTTTATAGATTCAGATGACTGGATTGAAGAAACAATGCTAGAGAAGCTATATAACAGTATGGTTTCATTAGATACAGATATTTCGATATGTGCAGTACATCAATATGATGAAACAAATCAACAAATAGATGATACAAACCCATATTATACACTTGGCTATTTTGATGAAAGTTTTGATAATAGAGCATTTTCATATGTAGAAACAAAGCTATTTTTGCTTGATGTATGTGTAATGGCATGGAATAAACTATATAGAAAAAGCTTTATAGATGAGTGTGAAGCAGAGTTTCCAGATGGATTAATATTTGAAGACGGACCATTTTTCTTTTCTATATTTTTTAAAACAAAAAGAGTTTCTATAGTAAGAGATTTTTTATATTACTACCGTATAAATCGTAATGGTTCTATTATTCAAAAAGCAGGAAAAAAGTTTTTAAACGTAATTGATGTTGTTGAAATTATGTATAGTAAAATCAAAGAAATTCCTGATTTTGAAGACGTAAAATATATTTTCTTTAGAAAAAAGGTTGAAGATTTTATTTATAGATTTGAAAATCTTAATCCAAAATATAGAAAAGCATTTGCAAAAAAATTAAAACAAAGTTCTTTGACAAATGAGGAATTATTCCCTCCAACAATGGTGAAAGGAGCTTTTGGATATAATTATTTCTTGTTTAAAAATTTAAAAACAGGAAGTGTTCTATTTTATGATATGCAAAAATTAAAATTAAAAATGATGTATAAGGTAATGGAAATTTTATATCATCAAGAAGGTGTTTATTATTTAAAATACAAAAAGTTAATTTTGAAATTGAAAAAACGCCCTAAATTTTATGATTTTTACTACTCTAATGATAGAATTTATATAAGGTTATTAACAAAGATAAAATTTGATATTCCATTCAAGTTTTCTGAACTAGAGAAATTCAATGAAAATGACTAAATTATCAATAATAATTCCATATCGCAATGTTGAAAGGTATATTTCAAAATGTCTTTCTACAGTTTTATATCAATCTTTAGAAGATATTGAAGTGATTTGCATAAATGATGCTTCAGAAGATGCTTCAAGAGATATTGTTAGGCAGTATGCTCAAAAAGATAAAAGAATTTTAATGTTAGATACAAATTGTGAATCTGGTCAGTCATATGCGAGAAACTTGGGTTTGGAAATAGCCTCAGGTGAATATATTGGGTTTGTTGATGCTGATGATTGGGTTGAACTTGATATGTTTGAAAAGCTTTATTATAAAGCAAAATCATCAGATACAGATATTACTATGTGTCAAGCTAGCTTGTATGATGATAAAACTCAAGAAACATATACAAATGATTATTACTTGTTAAAATCTTTAGAAAAATTTGGTGATAATACTTTTAATCCAAATGAAGCAAAAGATGAAATTTTAGATATTAATGTAGTTTTATGGAATAAAATTTATAAAAAAGAGTTTTTAGATAGACTTC
>CAZNLZ010000054.1:0-8302 GCA_964574225.1 uncultured Muribaculaceae bacterium
CGGTGCTGAAGAATTAATCAAATCAAAAGCAGGCAGAATCGCTATTGCAATGAGAGAAAAGAGTGCTTCAGAAGCTATTATTGTTGCTTCTGCGTTAGCAGCTAAACTTGAAAAAGAAGGCAAAACTTTATCCGTTGCATTAGATGAAATATTCACTTCAAATAATATCATTGCAAAATACGATATGAGAGAAGATATTGCATACTACAATGAATCAGAACCAGATATCGTAAAATTAACTCAAGCAAAAAAAGATGGTGAAGCCTTAAGAACAAAAAATGATTTATTCTACCTAACAATGGCTTTAGCTGACTTTGACGGCAAAATCACATTAGATAACGTTAAATCAATATTGAAAACAACATTTCCTACGCTTAACTTTGATAACTTGATTGATATCAAATTCGTAGGTGATGGTACTTTCTTACAATTTACAGATAAATTCATTGAAATACGTCCTTCTGGCACAGACGCAAAAACAAAAGCATATGGTGCTGGTAGTGACAAAGAAAACATTTCTGAATTTGCAAAATTATTAGGCAACTATTCTGGAGATTTAAACGAAGAATATCTTGCACTAATTGAGAAAGATTACTACAATAATGCTAAAGATAAATCTATGGAAGAATACTTAAAATTCACAAACAAAGATTTTGACGATAGAACATTTGAAATACCTGATTATTCAAAAACACTTAATATATAGTTTGAGAGGAAGAAACAAATGGCAGAAGAAGCAAAAATTTTAGCTACAATTCCAAGAAGCGCAACAGAACAATTACAAATCAGTATTAATTCTTACAAAGAAAAAAAATACTTAGATTTAAGAATTTATTATACAACTGATGACGGCGGCACTTGGCTTCCAACAAAAAAAGGTGTTACTGTATCACCAGATAACCTTCCTTTATTGAAAGATGCTGTTGAAGAAGCAATGCAAGAACTTTTAAGTGAATTAGAAGAATAGATGACAGAAAAAAAACAGTTAAACGAAAATAATACACAACAAGGCATATCGGGCAAATATGCCTTGTGTATTGTTGACATTCGAAACTTAGGAACAAGAACATTCTCATATTTAATCCCTGAACATATCAAACCTAAAATTAGGGTTGGACAAGCAGTTTTGGTCCCATTTGGAAGACGGAAACAGCACATAATTGCCTTTGTTACAGGTTTTTCTGATTACCTTCAACCAGATATTCAAGCAAAAGAAATCATAAAAATTATTGATAGAAGAGCTATTTTCACTCTTGATTACTTAAAAATGCTTGATTGGATTGCAAACTATTACTGTTGCGATATTAACGCCGTTATTCAAGCTGCTGTTCCAATGAAATTTTTAAAAGAAAATTCTGGTAAGCAACAAAAAGAGAAAACCGAAAAACACGTAATTTTTAAAACTAAAGAAGGTGCAACCGCTCGTCAAATAAAAATTTTGGAACTACTTGAAGCTAAAGGCGAAGCACCATTAATCGATTTTGAAAAAGAAATAAAAACAACAAGAGCAACAATGCAAAAACTAGCAGAAGCTGGTTTTGTTCAAATTGAAGAAAGGGTTATCTACCGTAATCCACTTTCTGTTTTTAAAAACAGAGAACAAGATGAATTTCCACCGTTATCTGAAGAACAACAACAAGCCTTTGATGTAATATCAAAAAAAATCGACGAAGGTCAAACAAATCCTATTTTATTAAATGGGATAACAGGTAGCGGAAAAACTGAAATTTATTTTAGAGCTATAAAAAAAGTTCTTGATAGTGGAAAGAATGTATTATTTTTAGCCCCAGAAATTGCATTAGCGTCTCAGCTAACATTAAGACTTATAAGACGTTTTAACCCAGAAGAAATAGCAATTTGGCACAGTAGCATTTCTGAAGGAGAAAAATTTGATGTTTGGAACAAACTAAGAGATAACAAAATTAGAATTATTATTGGTGCTAGAAGCGCTGTTTTTGCACCACTAAAAGATATTGGTTTGGTTATCATTGATGAAGAACACGAAAACACATATAAACAAACATCTCCTGCACCACGATATGATGCAAGATTAGTTGCAGGCAAAATCTGTCAAATCTATGGAGCTTCGTTAATTAAAGGCAGCGCAACACCAGATGTGAGTTCATACTATAAAGCCAAAGCAACAAAAAATCTTATTAATTTAAAAAATAGATTTAATAACGTGAATTTGGCTCACGTCACTGTTGTTGATATGAGAGAAGAGTTTTATCGTGAATCAAGAACCATTTTCTCAAACACATTATTAAATGCAGTTTATAAAACATTAGAAAATAAAAAACAAGCAATTTTATTAATGAATAGACGTGGATTTTTCACAAGCGTTCAATGTAAAACTTGTGGGGAACTAATAAAATGTCCGAACTGCGATATTCCAATGATATATCACGCCTCAGATAAAACTTTAAAATGTCATTGGTGCAATACGTCACTTCCTGTTCCAGAGCTTTGCCCTTCTTGTAAATCACCAGAAATAAAAATGGGCGGTATGGGCACACAAAGAATTGAAACTATCGCACAAAAATTATTTAAACAAGCCAAAATAGAACGTATAGATTCTGACGTGTTATCCTCTAAAACAAAATATATAGACATTCTAGACCGTTTCCAAAATGGAGAAATAGACATTTTAATTGGAACACAAATGATAGCAAAAGGTTTAGATAATAAAAACGTAACTCTTGTTGGAGTAATCGATGCAGATATTAGTTTTGCACTTCCTGATTATAGAAGTGGGGAAAGAGGCTTCCAACTCTTAATGCAAGTTGCAGGACGTGCGGGAAGAGGAGAATATAATGGACAAGTTATTTTCCAAACATATAACCCTGATTTGTATGCAATAAAAAATGCAAAATCACAAAACTATTTAGACTTTTATAACAATGAAATTCATAGACGTGAAATGTTTGACTATCCACCATTTTGCCAAATTATAAAAGTTGTAATTTCCTCAACTGATGAAACAAGAGCAGCTCTTTGTGCAAACGAAATTGCAGAAAGATTAAAAACCCAAATAGACAAATTAAACCTAACAGAATACATTGAAGTTAATGGTTCAATGAAATGCATTATGGCAAAAATCAATACAGAATACCGTTATCAAATTATTATCAAAAATAAAATGTACAAAAAAGGTCAATACCTTGTATCGACCTTTATTAAAAACACTTCCGCTGCTGACGACATCAAAATGATTATAGATATCGACCCAGTTGATATTATTTAATTATTTTTGCATTGCTTTTTGAATAGCTTTAGCTTGAAGTTTTACGTTGTCTAAATTAATAAATCTATCAATATGGTGGCTAATACCATTTATAGAACCCCAACCAGGTGCAAAGAAGGAAACTTTTTCAACATCTTCTTTACCAGCAACAACAAAAGCAATCTCTTTTCCTTCTTTTGCTGCTTTAGTACATTCACCTTCACCTTTTCTGTCTTTATAAAGATGTGTGGCGCTCAAGAAGAAGCCTTCACCCTTTGAGTTATTAACTATTGATTTTAATTCTTCAACTTGTTCTTTTGTTCCAGCTACGGCATATACTCTGCCGAAATTTATATTACTAGAAATATTGCCAATTCGCATATACATTCCTCTCGGTTGGTAGCATAAAAACATCAAAAAAATTTTTTTGCCAATAAAAAAGAGGAGTGTTAACTCATCTTAATATTTTTACATTAATCCTTCACAAAGCAAAAAACGCCCTAATGGTACTACTTCACAGTATTTTTTTAAAGAATCTACAAAACACTTATTTTCACAAAAACCACCAGATAAATATATTTTAGAAGGTTTTTTTGCAAAATTCCAAGCATTAAATGCTATTCCGTGTATAAATTTTGAAATTGCAGTTTTTGCATCAGACCCTTTTGCAATATCATCCATAATTTTTTCCAAACCAAATATACCGCAAGTAATTACATATTTTTCATCACATACTTCTAACTCTTTAACATCAACATTATAAAATTTCAAAAGCATTTCAATCGTTGCGCCAGTTGAGCTAGAACAATTATTATTCCAGTCTAAATCCTTAAATTTACCTTCTTTAAACTGAGCCCACTTAGAATCTCTGCTCCCCATATCAAGAATAATTGCATCTTCTTCTATCTTTTTTCTAAATCCTTGAATTAGCGCAATAACTTCATTTTCATAGTCTTTTTTGTCATTCAACATGCTTAAAGACATATGCCCAGTTGCTTTATCAAATTTAAAATCAATATTTTTTAACTCTGAAGATGGAATAACATAATAATTACAACCATTTTCAGTTTTTACAAGAAAATCAGCATAACTTTTCATCAAAGATGATGATGAATTTTCAACTATTTTAGACCAAGTAGTCCCAGCATCTAATACAATATTCACCATTACCTTAACCTCAAAAATGCTTCAATTTTAGCTTTTATTGAATTTGTCACAGTATCATCTATATCAATATAAAGCCCATTATATTTATCTGCCAAATACTTAGCCAATTGGGCTTTAGAGCAAAAAGATTGAGAATAAAATACCGTTGGAACATCTTTATCAATATACATTTCAAGTTCAATATCTGCTGGAGTCATCGCTTCAACGCACCTTGTCCACCCATACACGTGTGTTTCATCTGGAAACAATTCTAGTATTGATAAATCATTTGGCGGAACTCCCCAAAATCCAAATTTCGCCTTACAAGGTGTTAAATCAAGATTTTGTGGTTCATAAATATCTTTTGTTATAAGCTCAATTTTTTGACGCAATGGCACATTTGAAGTTGAAATTTTAATATCTCGTTTGTAATTTTTTTCTTCAAAAATAGATGATTCTATTTTAAAGCCTAAATCCTTTAAAACCTCATAAGCAAACCAACCACTATCACATTTATCTTTACCGATTGGAGCTAAAATTGTAATAAGTTCTTCTCTATAATGAAAAGCACAATTTATTATATTTTTAATTATTGAACAATAAGATTCTGGCAATATATCTTGTTTTGCAAAACCATAGTCAATATCAAAATCTACCCATTGTGCATTTGGATATAAATTCTTGTATTTTTCTATTAATTCAGGGTGTGGATAACCCCAAAAACCTATTACATTTTTTTCTAGCATAGGTTAATTATATCACGTAATTTTATTACAATTATTTATGCAAAAAAGCCAACATCAGTAAAATCATATTGTCTTTTCGCATCAACAAAACCATCTTTCAATTTTGTATAATCTTCTGCATAACCAACAAGCCTACCTTCTTGAAAATTATAAATGCGAGGTGCATAAAAGTCTTTTCCAGCAGAACTTATTCTCGGGCAATATGAAACCAACTGACCATCTATAAATCGATAAACATCTTCTCTTGTATCTAGTTTTTCTTTCGCTACACCATCATGCACATAAGATAAAGGACCATTTGATGATTTAAGAACACCAGCTTCAAACCTATAGCCACAATCCTCAATAAAAGATTGTGGAGCTATTTGTCTGAAGTTTTTATGAATATTCCTAACCTGATTATTTTCATCAGCGATAATTAAATCCATAGAACCATCGCTATTGTATGCGTTAATTCTATCTATTTTTATACCAGTTTCAGTTTCTCTAAAAGTGGTGATACTATGTAATTTTCCATCAAAAAACTCTTTATAATGTTTTTTTCCGCCAAATTCTTTAATTTTATCAGGCGTTTTTATAACGGCTTGTTGAACTCTTTTTAAACGAGCATTGATTATTGCTTGTGCGTGTTGAAGCTCTACTTTTGATTGTCTTACAATATCACCTCTAGAATCTAATATTTTCTTTGCTTCTGAGTTTGCTTTTCTATATACAAAAAAATCATCAAGCCATAATGGTTCTTCTTGTTCAAAAGAGCCTTTAAAAGACGCTGAAGATACGTTTTTATTAGTGTTATAAATGTTTAGGGCAGGAGTTATTGTAATCATTATTTACTTCATCATTGATAATCTTGTAATCTTTAATACACATAAAAAATAAAGTTGCTAGTAAATTATTAATTATACTTGTATAATTTACTTATGATTAAATTAGTTGTTACAGATATAGATGGCACAATTTACTGTCCAGAATATGGAATAAAAGATAGCGTAAAAAAATGTTTGCGCAATCTTTTAGACAATGGAATTCACGTTGCAATTGCAACAGGAAGGACATACGGAAGTGCAAAATCTGTAGCTGATGAAATAGGAATAAAATGCCCACTAATTTGTTATCAAGGCGGTCTTGTTAATTCATACGAAGGTGAAACTATTGATGCAAAATATCTAAACCCAGATATAGCACGAGAAATTATTGCAGACTGCAAAAAAAGAAATATTCACTTAAATGTTTATGTTGACGATAAATTATATGTTGAAAACGACAACGAATACATAAAAGACTATATTGGAGATAAAGGAATTCATTATTTTCTTGTTAATTCTTTTGACGAGCTTGATTTTAGCAAATTAAATAAGTTACTTGCTATTGAATACGACCCAGACTTTATCAACAACTTAATCAAAGAATATCAAGAAAAATATCCTCAAATATACGTTGTACGTTCATACAAATATTTCTGCGAAATAGCAAATAAAGAAGCTACCAAAGGAAATGCAATAAAAATTCTTGCAGAAAAATACGGAATAACTATTGATGAAGTTATGGCAATCGGTGACCAAAATAACGACATCGAAATGGTAGAAACTGCTGGCGTTGGTGTCGCAATGGGAAATGGCACAGACGAAATTAAAGCTATTGCAAACTATATTACAGATAATGTTGAAAATGACGGATTTATAAAAGCCGTTGATAAATTTGTTTGGGAGAAAGAAAATGTATAGAATAGGTCAAGGTTTTGATATTCACAAACTTGTTGAAGGAAGAAAACTTATTCTTGGCGGTGTTGAACTTAAATATGAAAAAGGATTACTTGGACACTCTGACGCTGATGCTTTAGCTCATTCTATTATTGACTCATTATTTGGAGCATTAGCACTTGGAGATATAGGAACACATTTTCCTGATAATGACCCAAAATACAAAGATATAGATAGTATGGTTTTATTAAAAGAAGCTTATGAGTTAGTAAAAAAAGAAGGATACATTATCAATAATTTAGATAATACGATTTTTGCTCAAGCTCCAAAAATGAAACCATATATTCCACAAATTCAAGAAAATCTTGCAAAAATTCTTGAAATTGAAAAAAACTTAATTTCAATCAAAGCAAAAACAATGGAAGAACAAGACTCTGTTGGAGAGAAAAAAGCAATTTCAACTCAAAGTATAGTACTTCTAAGAAAGGTTTAAGCTATGAAAGTATCTTTTGGAAGAATTATTCCTGTAATTTCAACTACAGCACCAGATTATAGTTCTACAAAGAAACGAGTTGACAATTCAACTTACGATGTCGCAAAGGTTTTAAATAGCGAAAAAACTAGCGCATATTCAAAAGCAGAATCCGCAAGTATTAGAAACTTCTTCCAAAGTGTATTAGGTGATTACAACGGCAAAAATGGTGTTTTAATGAAAAGAACACAAAGAGGTGATGTCGTTCTTATTTCTGGGAAAGACGCTCTTTCAATAAAAGAAATAGAAAAAGGTAGAGCAAAAAACCCAGAAAAAACTCAAACAGAAATAGAAGAATTAATATACGCAAAATTAGAAAATGGTCACGGCAAGAAAAAAGAAACCGCAATTACACTTGCTTCTTCAAAAGTACCACGTGAAAGTTTAACTATTTCTCAAATTTGCGGAGAAACACCAATAAAAGCAAAACTAGACCAATTTGCATATATGAATATTCAAACCTACTACACAGCACAATTAGACGGCTACATAAGAAAAGATGTAGAACCAACCGATAAAAAAACTTGTGAAAATACTTGTAAAAATATAATTGCCGAATATCAAGAACTTAAGCTTTAATATTCTGTAATTGATATATTTGTCACACCATTATTTCTAGCTTCATCCATAAGTTTTACAACTGCACCATGTGTTGCATTTTCCTGAGTTATGATTAAAAGCCCATCTGAATTTTCTTTCGCTTGTTCCGCAATTATATTTCCTACTTGAGAAATCGCTATTTCTTCATCATTTAATAAATATTTGTTTTCGTTATCAACAACAATTTTTACTAGTTTAGAATCCTTAATCTCGTCTTGAACTTCAATCATATTAGGTACAGCAAGATTCAAACCTTGTTGGTCAAGAAGTGGAGCAATAACCATCATTATAATAAGCAATACCAAAAAGATATCGGTTAAAGGTGTAATATTAATTTCATTAAATGTTTTTCTTT
>CAZNLZ010000055.1:0-8196 GCA_964574225.1 uncultured Muribaculaceae bacterium
AAAATTATAAGACATGTTCTGTATACTTGTTAGCACATAATGCAGTTCTTGATATCAAAGAAAAACAAGGAAAAAAGACTCCATAACGGAGTCTTTTTTTGGTAAACCAAAACTGGAATTCTGAAATCTTGCGATGTTTCGCTTTGTTCAACATGACTATTTCTGTCATTCTGAGGCAATGCCGAAGAATCTCATACACAAACAAAGAAAGTAAAAAACAATTTTTATTTCAATAACTTATAAGTTTCAATTGCAAAATAATTAGCTATTTTATCAAGTCGTTCAATAGTAATATTTATTTTTAGCTTTTCCACTTTTGAAATATAAGAATTTTCAAATCCCAAAATCAAAGATAGAGCTTCTCTTGTTAGTTTTTTAGAAGTTCTAAGTTTTTGAATATTCGTAGCTAAAACGATTTTGGAATCTTGATTCATAGAATTATTCATCAATAAACTTAAAATCTTTTCCCAATTTTTCTTCAAGCCTAATAGCAAAATCACTAAACTTCATTCCATACGATTCGCACAATTTCCAAGCAGTCATTATTTGAACATTATAAAAACCTCTCTCGATTTTACTAAGACTACCTTTATCCATGTCATATTCGTTAGCAATTTTATTTAAAGAAACGCAAGAATTAGCAATACGAAATTCTTTTAAAACTTCGCCAATTGCTTCTTTAAATTGTACTATTTTTTCACTTTCTTGCATTTCTTAATAGTAATTGTTATATTGATACAAGGCGTGGCGCATATACCAACAAGCTACTCATTAAAATTATTTTTTGGTTTAAATTCTGAAAACAACTCACATAAAGGAACATCCAAAGTACGAGAAAGGTTAATTAAAGTGGAAAACTTAAAATCAACCAACCCATTTTCAATCCTACTCAACGTTGCAGACGTAACTCCGTCAGAATTAAAAGCAAGATTATTTAAAGATGGCGATTTACTCTTTCTAATTTTTCGCACAATCTTACCAAAAGCCTTCAAATTTTGTCTATTTAGGTGTTCCATATATGCAATACTAACTATATTTTTTTAACATTTCATTACACATATGTAATGCCTTGTGGTTGTTCTTCAAAAGCGATAGGAAAAATCAATGCAAAATATAAAATTAAAAGAAAAACAAATATCAGAATTAATAAAAAATAAAAAGGTAGTATTAAATAATAATTCATCGGTTGAAATTTATGATGGTGAAGTTATACACAATAAAAACGGTGAAATTAGATACATAAAAAATATGAACCTTGAATTTAATGAAGCAGAAAGAACAGATGAATTTTTACAAGGACTTATTTGCGAACATTTTAATATAGAGGCTAGTCAAACAATAATGATTTCATCAACACAAGAAGATGCCAAATTTAAAATCAGATTTACACCAGACAAAGAAATAACGATTATAATTTGTCCAATTACTGTTGCAATTAGAAACACTCAAATACTTTTGGGTAACAAAAAAATTAAAATCAATTCTAATACTTTACAAATTGGGTTATATAGAAGACTTGGCACTTCTTGTTACTTCTTTAGACTAGAATGCAATTAAATATATGCCCCTACTATTTTTTTAACTTCATTTGCAGGAACAGCAAAGCCAATACCAATATTCGATTTATTGTTATCTGGATTAAAAATTGATTGGCTAATTCCAATAACTTCACCATTTGCATTCAATATCGGGCCACCAGATGAACCTGGATTTATCGCAGCATCTGTTTGAATTTTATTTCTTTCATAGTCAATTCTTGAAACTATCCCTGTTGTTAAAGTTCCATTAAAACCAAATGGATTACCAATAGCCAAAACCTTTTGCCCTACCTTAACCATAGAAGAATCACCAAGTTTTATTGTTGGCAAATCCCTTGCCGGCTTTATTTTTAAAAGAGCCAAATCTCCATTTTGGTCATAAGGTTCAACTACTTCGGCCTTATATGTTTCACCTTTAGATGTTGTAACCTCAATATAAGAAGCTTTATTAACAACATGCGAACTTGTTAAAATAATTCCACTCTTATTAATAACGCAACCAGTTCCACTTGAAAGCCCATCTAATAATTGAGCTTCAACCAAAACAATAGCCGGATTAATACGCTCGTAAACTGTGACGTTTATGAATTCTTCGCTTTTATAATCATCTTCCCTTGAATAAACAGACGTATTTAAAAACACCCCACTTGCAAGAGAAACAAAAAATACAAATATAACAGAGAAAATTTTTATATGCTTCGACATTTGCAAAACCTAAAATAAACTAACTATCATATTAAACATTTTTTAGTTATCTTTTTCATTAGCAAGCAAGCAAACACTTTTAACAATTTAAACTGTTATTATAACTTCAAATTATATTGTTATGGATATTTGTTTTGCGCTACAATTTAGTTATGTTGAATACAATTTTAAAAATAACAAATAATTTAGTTGGAAGTATGGAAAAGATTGTCGGCAAAGACAATGTTCTTTCTTCTTATGAAGAAAGATTTGTGTATTCAACAGATTCAACAAACATCACAAATCCAAAAGATTTAGCAGATGTTATTGTTTTCCCACAAAATACAGCTCAAGTTAGCCAAATAATGAAATATGCTAACTCAAAAAACATAGCAGTTATTGCACGCAGTGCTGGAACAAATTTATGCGGAGCTTGTCTGCCAAAAAGAAAAGGCATTATCCTTGATTTTTCTAGAATGGATAAAATTCTAGAAATAAGCAAAGATAACTTGATTTGCCGCGTAGAACCTGGTGTTGTTGTTGAAGACTTACAAAAAGCCGTAGAAGAATTTGACCTATTTTATCCACCAGACCCATCAAATTTAAAAGTTTCTATGATTGGTGGAAGTATTGGTTTATCTTCTGGTGGGCCACATACATTTAAATATGGCTCAACAAAAGATTATATTATTGATTTAGAAGTCGTTTTAGCAGATGGAAGCATTATGCACACAGGCTCGTCTTGTTCAAAAGACGTTACAGGCTACAATATGACTCAACTTTTTGTTGGTTCAGAAGGGACTTTAGGAATTGTAACTCAAGCAACAATAAGACTTATTCCAAAACCAGAAGCAAAAAGAGTTATGCTTGCGTACTTTGACGATTTAGAAGATACTTCTAGAACTGTTAACGATATAATTTCAAATTTAATCACACCTTCTGTTATAGATTTAATGGATAAAAACACATTAAAAACGGTTGAAAGTTTCTATCCTTGCGGACTTCAAACAGATAAAACAGCAGCTCTTTTAATTGAAATTGATGGTTTTAAATCAAATTTAGATGAACAGTATGAAAAAATTATTGAAATATGCAAAAACAATAATTCATCGTACATTCAAACAGCTTCAACAAAAGAAGAAGAAGAACGTATTTGGATTTCACGTCGTTCATCATTTGGCGCAACAGCAAAACTTGCGCCAAACGTATTAACAGAAGATGTTGTTGTTCCACGAGAAAATATCGTTGCGCTTGTAAAAGGAATACAAGGAATTTGCGATAAGTACCAAATAAAAACTTGTATTATGGGACATATTGGTGATGGAAACATCCATCCAAACATGGCTCTAGATTTAAGAAATGCAGAAGAACGCCTAAATTTTGGAAGAGCAAAAAAAGAGCTTTTTGAACTAGCTCTTTCACTCAATGGCACATTATCTGGTGAGCACGGTATTGGCTGCGAAAAATCAGAATTTATAAATAAAGCAATCGACTCAAACAATTTAAAAATGATGAAACAAATCAAAAAACTTTTTGATCCTAAAAACATCTTAAACCCTGATAAAATATTTTAAAAAGGAGTAAATATGCCATATTGCATTATCAATTGCACAACCTCTACAAAAGAAGACGCTGTAAAAATTGCTAAACATCTTCTTGAAAAAAGACTTATTGCTTGTTGCAATATCGTGCCAAACGTTACTTCTTTATACGAATGGCGCAACGAGATTGTTGAAGAAAACGAATTTTTAATGATTATGAAAAGCGAAACAAAGCTTTTCTCTCAAGTTGAAGAAAGAATAAAATCTCTTCATCCTTATGAAGTTCCAGAAATAATTTGCACACGAATTATTGAAGGGAGCAATGATTATTTAGATTGGGTAAGAACACAAACAAAATAGAGGATTATAACCATTTTCGGATTTGGCAAAAAAGAAAAAGATACTGAATATGTTGTAAAAATGAGTTATGACCGTTCTAAACCACTTACAAAAAGGAACGTTATAGACTTTTTACGTGCGCTAAACATTGAAGTCAAAACAAACACAAAAGCGCGTGGCAACAATGGTTTATATCAAAAAAATAGAATTGATGTTGCCAGAGGACTGACAGAAGAGCAAGCAATTGAAGTTTTAGTTCACGAATTTGCACACCATATTCACTATAAAATAGATAAAGAATTTTTGAAAAATGGTGGTTCGTTAGAAAACATTTTCAACACAAGTAATATTATTGAAATCAAAGAAGAACTTATAAATGTAACTAATTTAATCGATAAAAATTCAAGATTAAACATATTTTTAAAAGCAAAAGAAGAAGCAGCAAACCAAATAAAAGGAATGCAAAGTGCAATAAGAAGAGATTATCCAAATTTCTTACGCTCTAAAAAGTTCCCAGAATTTGAAAAATATATAAAAGGTTCTGACGCAAAGTATTTAGTAAAATACGATGCAATAAGATTAATGCAAGGATTTTTCTTTAAAAAAGAAAGAATTTTGACAGTTAAAAATATCGAAACAGATTTTCCTGATATGCCAAAAGCATTCCAACTTTATATAAGGCTTTGTTCTATGCAAAGGAAACAAGCAAAAATAACAAGAAGAATAGGCAAATTAAATAAATATTATGAAAAGCCAACAGAGCTTTTTGCCCGTTATGTTCAAAGCTATTTTTCAACACCAGAAACAATTTCAACAGTAGCACCAAACACAACAAAACGTTTCAACGAACTTCTTTCTTCTGGCTATTATAAAGAATTAAAAGATTTGTTTGAAATTTTTAAAAAGATATAGAATCAAGGTCTTTCACAATAAAAGAAATTGATACATCAAAAATCTCACTTGCGTAAAATCCTTGAAGAACAGTAATAGCGTAGTAACCTTTTTCAAGTTTTCTATATTTCTTCAAAGAAATTTTCATTTTTGCTGAAACATATTGTTCAGAGAGCCCTCTTTCCAATCTTAATTTTTTAATGTTTATACCCAAAGTCTTATTTATCCATTTTTTTAGCTTCCTATTGTTCATACAATTTCCATTTTTGTTACACTTGTACATTCTATATTGTATATGTGTAATATGTCAACTACATTCGATAATAAATTTTCAATTTTTAAATTAGGAATTATTATGTTTTTATGGATATAAAAAAAGAGATAAAAGTAATTGTTGCAAGAGAGGGGACAACGCTAACCGCTGTTGCTAGCAAATTATATAAAGCCAAAAGTAGCAGAAATGCATTAAATCTTTTGTCACAAAAACTACGAAACAATACAGTAAAATTCAAAGAAATAAATGATATTTTAGACTTTCTTGGTTATGAACTAAAAATCATCAAAAAATAATAGTGAAAATTTAGTTATGAACTTAAAAGTTAAAGAACAAGTAAAAATATTATTAATTCAAAGAAAAATGAAGCTAAAAGAGTTAGCTTCTGAACTAAGCAAAAGAACAGGTAAAAAATACACAGAGAATTCTCTTTCTCAACGTTTCGGAAGAGGAAGTATTACATACAACGAAGTTGCTCTAATATCAGATATTCTAAACTTCAAAATTAATTTTCTAGATAACGAAATGTAATTAAAGTATGTAATTCATGAGATTCCGAAACAAGTTCGGAATGACGTGTTTATTATTTGCTAAATCTAAAAAAAAAGCTTAAAATCAAAATATGAAAAAAGTAATCGCTTATGTTCATTCTCACTGGGATAGAGAATGGTATAGAGAGTTTGAAGAATTCAGACTAAGGCTGATTGAAGTCTTTGATGAAGTTCTTGAAGCACTTGAAACAGGCGAACTTCCTTGTTTTTATTTTGACGGTCAAACAGCCGCACTTGAAGATTATTTGGAAATAAAACCAGAAAAAACCGAGTTAATAAAAAAACTAGTTAAAGCAAAAAAATTACACATTGGACCATTTTATTGTTCTAGCGATAGCTTTTTGGTTTCTGGTGAATGCCTATGCAGAAACCTTGAGATGGGAATAGAAAAATCAAAAGAATTTGGCGAAACTGAATTCATTGGATACCACTCTGATACCTTTGGGCACAGCCAAGCGCTACCTTATTTACTAAAAGCATTTAACATAGATAAAGCTATGTTATGGCGTGGTTTAGGTGATTTAAATGCAGACCTTGATTGGCAAGGGATAAAAGTAACATACTTAATTCAAGGTTATTTCCAAGACTTTTTAAGCACAAATTGGGAAATAGAGAAAAAAGCAGAAGCTTTAAAGAAATATCTTGATAAAATCGCAATAAAAAGTTCTGATAATATACTTTTGCCGATTGGCGCCGACCATTTGGCTATTGCAAAAAATATCCAAAATCAATTAAAAAAAATGGATATAAAAGACTACAAGTTTGAAATATCAACTCCATTTGAATATTTTGAAAAAATCAAAAAAAGAGATAAGGTTGAAGGTGAATTTTTAAATAACAAATTAAACTTTATTCTTCCAGGTGTGTATTCTTCAAGAATTTATATCAAGCAAGCGAATGCAAATTCTCAATGGTTATTAACACGTATTGCAGAACCATTGCAAGCTTTAGCACATTATCATTTCGGTACAAAAAACAAACAAAATGAAATTAATTGCGCATACAAACTGCTAATTAAAAACCACGCACACGATAGCATTTATGGTTGCAGTATTGATAAAGTACACGACGAAATGATGACAAGGTTTGAAAAAGTTGATTCTATTTCAAATGGTATTATAAACCGCACAATTCGTGATTTATCAGAAGATAATGCACCTTTAGCTGTTATCAATTTGTCAAATTTTGAATATAGCGGAAAAGTCAAAATCATAACAGAAAAGAAACTTCCAAAGTGGATGAATGCTGTTAAAATCTCATCAAAAAAAGGTTTTACAGATAAAAAATTATATAACATAAACGAAATACCTGTAACAGAAGACTATACAACAATTAATGAATATTTAATTGATGTAAAAAATCTACCAGCATTTTCGCTAACACAAATAAAAGAAGAAAATATTTGCAAAGAAAATTTCATAAAAACAACTGAAAATTCTATTGAAAATAATAATATTAAACTTGAAGTTAAAGCGAATAAAATCATTGTTACAGATAAAAAAACAGGCGAAATATATAAAGACTTCATCACAATTATAGATAGAAAAGATAATGGCGACAGCTATAATTTTGGTGCAGTAAAAGGCGATAAACCAATAAAAGCAATTTTAAAATCAGCAAAATTAAAAGAAAGCAATCATCAAAGAGCTATTTTAACTTTGACATTTGATATGCTTAAACTTGATGTTATTTTATACAATCAAAGCGAAGTGCTTGAATTCAAAGCAAAATGGGTTAATAAAAAGAAAAATCATATTTTACAAATTGGTTTCAATCTAAAAGAAAAAATCACAACAACAATTAGTGAGGATTTATTTGGAACTGTTAAACGCACATTCAACCCAGATTATGACATCTATAAAGATATACCAGCACCTCGAGGAATTGAACTAAAACCAAATACAGCACCTATGCAAAGGTTTGTTCAAACACAAAATTTGGGCTTAATAACAAAAGGTAATCAAGAATACGAAGTAAACAAAAATACTTTAAATTTGACCCTTCTTCGTGCAACAGGTGTGATTTCAAATCCACATAACCCAACAAGAGGAACTCCAGCAGGTCCACCATTAGAAACACCAAAACTTCAATGTTTAGGTGAAAACAAAACAGATTTTGCAATTTGTTTTACTTCTAACGAATATAAAATGTTTGAATTTGCTGATGAATTTTATGTGCCACTTGTTAGCTTATTTACAAACATAAAAAATAAGAAATTACTAAAAACAAAAGACCTTATTTATTCAATAACATCAAAAGAAAAAGGCATATCAGCAAAGACTTTTAACAGCGTAACAAAACAGCTCAAAAATATTGATTTTTAACTTTTTTCGCGCTAACATCTTACTGATTAAGATAGTTGAGAGGATGATATGTCT
>CAZNLZ010000056.1:0-8184 GCA_964574225.1 uncultured Muribaculaceae bacterium
CTTCTAATAATTCTATTTTTTGAGTTGTTTGAATAACAACACCAACTCTTTTATGTGATTTTATTTTGTCTGTCAATTCTTTCAATGAATCTAAGTCTTGAACAACAAAAACATTTTCACTATACATTTGAGCGTTTGCATTAATTGCAACAACTTCTGGATGTTCAGGTTTTCCAAGAATTAAAACAAGAAAATCTTCTTGAGCAAGTTGGATAGCTTTTTGTTGAACTTTTTTAACGTCAAGACAAGTCAAATCAACAACTTCAAATCCTTTATCAGTAATTTCTTTTATTTTCTGAGGAGCCATTCCATGACTTCTAACAATGCAAGTGCCACATTCATTTTCTGGCAATTCATCAACAGTAATAATACCCATTTCATCAAGTTCTTTGATAACATGAGAATTGTGAATTAACTCACCTAAAACCCATACTTTTTTGGATGCATTTTCAGCTTTAATTTTTTTAGTTGTTTCGACTGCTCTTTTGACTCCGTAACAAAAACCTGCGCTTTGAGCCAATTTTATGTTTCTTTTAATTGTCCTAAACTTCCATTCATTGAACTAGCAAGATTTTTCAATCTCACAGTAATTTTTTTATAACATGAACATATTTTGTTTTCAAATGGATATTAAATAAAACTAATTTTATTTGTAAATCTTTATTTACATATTGCTATTGTATGTCAATTTACATTTTTATTTCACTTTATAAAACTAATTTATAGGAATTAAGTATGAATATTAATGCAAATTATATAATTGGGAAAAACATAACATTTAGAAAAGAATTAAATTCAATAAATAATTCTATTTCAAACTCTACTACTGCAAGTACTACTGCTTCAATAACAGAAAGCACCACTGCAAGTACTACTGCTAGCATTACAGAATCAACAACAGCAAGTACTACCGCTAGCACTACTGCAAACACCACAGCATCAACAACAGCAAGTACTACCGCTAACACTACTGCAAACACCACAAGTACAAATCTTATTGAGATATATACATCAAACCTTCACATTCCTATAGAAAAAACAACTGTAGAAAAAACAAAAAAAGAATATTCGGAAGCATTTAAAAAATACACTGAGAACGAAAACGAAATAAAAACTTTAAAAATAGATAAAAGTTTATTCAATAATTTTACAGAAGAAGAAAAGCGCAACTTTTTACTTAAAAAAGTATTGCCAATTGTTTTAGCTACAGGCGTACTTATTTTTGCACATGTAAACGCAATAAAAAATTATAGAATGTTTATGAAGATTTACAAACAAATAAATCTAAAAAAAATGATACATTTAACAGAAAAAGAAAGAAGCGATTTACTCAACGAAGTAACTTTAAAGAACTATTCTGATTATATAAGCAAAAATTTTAAAAGAGTAAAAAAATCACTAAAAAAAGATTCAGAAGGTCTAAAATTACTTGAAAATTTCAATAAAAATATAAGTAAAGAAGAGTTAATAACTTTATTCGATAAAATTCTAAAAGCAGAAAAGCCAAAATCCATTTTATTTGGGATAGTTAATATCGGCTATATATATTCACTCATAAAATCTATAAAAGTCATAAAAAATGAAAGAAAAAAACAAGATAAAAAAATTCAAATGCTTGAAATAGGCAAAGTTCAATCACCTGTAATTACAACTTTCAATAACATTTGTCAAAGATACAACATTAACGAAAAAGAAGAACCTATTCTAGAAATAGAATCAAACAATAAAATACTCATAAAAAATGGCAAAGAAGAAAAAATAATAAATAAACCTAACAATTATCAAAGCATTAAAGGCTATGGTCAATACGATTCTGAAAATAACACAATAAAAATCAATGGCAATAAATGCAAAAACTTACAACATATAAAAGAAACGATAAGACATGAAATGCATCATACTAAACTAGCCATTGTAAGAAATGCTCTACCACAAGAGAAACGTAATGAATAC
This sequence comes from uncultured Muribaculaceae bacterium, assembly GCA_964574225.1. Lineage (GTDB taxonomy): Bacteria > Cyanobacteriota > Vampirovibrionia > Gastranaerophilales > Gastranaerophilaceae > Avigastranaerophilus. The sequence continues at coordinate 1,954 of CAZNLZ010000056.1, forward strand.
GTAAAAGAAGCATTACTAAAGAATATCGAAAATGGTGATAATGATGTAATTATTTTTACAACTGATGGAACAAACCATAAAATGTGCGAAACTCCTATATCTAAGAAAAAAGATAGAGAAGCAATTAGTACTTTTGCAAAGAAACATTTATTCAAAGAAAATGATGAATTAGCAAAAGACTTAGTAAATTATTACAACATAAAATATGGTAAAAAAGAAACAAATACCCTAGAGGAAATAAATCAACTTAATACATTAGAAACAAAATTAAAACCTATATTGTTAGAGTTTGATAATCTTAAAAAAGATATTTCATTAAAAACAGCAAAATCATTTATAACAACAAAAGAACATTCAGAAAAATTATTATTTGAATATCTAACTGCACTAGAAAATCGATATCAATATTTCAAAAAGCAAGAGCATAAAACCGATTATGTTTTGACAACAGAAGACATGAAAGATATTGAAAAATCAATTTATCATAATATCGAAGCAGTCGAATCAAACTATGCTTTAAATTCTGACATTAAATCTGTATTATTCGCCAATTATGAATATAGTGCAGAAGAATACAATGCAAGAAAAATATCAAACAAAAATACATTAAAAGAACTTATTACTCAACCAACATATAGTAAAAAAGAAAAAAAAGAAAAAAAATTATCAATAGATATTCAAAAAGAGAAAATGAAAACAGAAGAAAAAGAATATCAAAAGTATGTAGCAAGAAAAGAATATAGAAAAAACCCAAATATAAAGACTGGCATTAATTTCGCTTTAACTTTTTTAGGTATTAAAATAAAAACAGAAAAATAATTCTTTGCAAAATTTTTGAGTTATACTTTTTATTAGAAAAAGGCAAAAAAATGTATAACCCAAAATCAACACAAGCAGAAGAATTTATATCTCACGAAGAGATTTTAGAAACTATAAAATATGCTCAAGATAACAAAAATAATACCGAGCTAATAAATAAAATTTTAGAAAAAGCTAAAAAGAAAAAAGGCTTAAACCATAGAGAAGCCTGCGTTCTTTTAGCAAGCGATAATAAAGAAATATTTTCTTTGGCGAAAGAAATAAAAGAAGATTTTTACGGTAATAGAATAGTTCTTTTTGCACCATTATACTTGTCAAATTATTGTATAAATGGATGTACATATTGCCCATACCACGCACAAAACAAACATATTCCTCGCAAAAAAATGACTCAAGAGGAAATAAAAAGAGAAGTTATTGCGCTTCAAGATATGGGGCATAAACGTTTAGCATTAGAAACTGGTGAAGACCCAATCAATAACCCTATTGAATACGTGTTAGAATCTATAAACACAATTTATTCAATTAAACACAAGAATGGTGCTATTCGAAGAGTAAATGTAAATATTGCAGCCACAACAGTAGAAAACTACCGCAAACTACACGAGGCTGGCATAGGAACATATATTCTTTTCCAAGAAACATATAAGAAAGACACATACGAACAATTACATCCAACAGGTCCAAAACACGACTACAGATACCACACCGAAGCTATGGATAGAGCTATGAAAGGTGGAATTGATGACGTTGGTATTGGTGTATTATTTGGGTTAGAAGATTATATGTATGAATTTGCTGCAATATTGATGCACGCAGAGCACTTAGAATCAACATATGGAGTTGGTCCACATACAATTAGCGTTCCGAGAATAAGAAAAGCTGACGATATCGACCCTACAGCATTTAAAAATGCAATTGATGATGAAACATTCAAGAAAATTGTGGCTGTTATTCGTATTGCTGTTCCATATACAGGAATGATTATTTCAACTCGTGAAAGCAAAGAGTGCAGAAAAGATTTATTAGAACTTGGTGTTTCACAAATTTCTGGTGGTTCTAAAACCAGCGTTGGCGGATACTACAAACCAGAAAAAGAAGATGAGGATTCTTCACAATTTGAAGTTAACGACAATAGAACTTTGGATGAAGTTGTTAATTGGCTTATGGAGTTAGGCTATTTACCAAGTTTTTGTACAGCTTGTTATGGAAATAACCGTACTGGTGAAAGATTTATGGAACTATGCAAAGAACAACAAATCCATAATTTCTGCCACCCAAATGCAATAATGACATTAAAAGAATATTTAATAGACTACGCATCTGACACAACAAAAGAGACAAGTAAAAATTTAATATTAAAAGAACTTGAAACAATTAAAGATGAAAAAATCAAAAAAATCGTTTTAGAAAACTTAAAAAAAATCGAAAACGGCGAGCGAGATTTCAAATTCTAAACATTGATTTTAATACTCTTTGCTTATAAAATAAAGTTATAATTTGTGATTGGAGCATAAGATGAGCGAAGATAAAATAATAGTAACAATTTCTGGCAAAGACGGTGTTGGTATTGTAGCAGAAATTGCATCAGTTTTAGCAAAATATGACGTAAACATAGAAGACATTAGACAAACAATTATGCAAGGCTGTTTTATGATGTTCTTACTTGCTGATATTAGCAAATCAAAATATCCTTTTAGAGAAATCAAAGAAGCTATAACAGAATCAGGCAAAAAGCTAGGTATGGAAATTTGGATTCAAAAAAAAGATATTTTTGATAAAATGCACACTATTTAAGGAACAATAAAATGACCTTTTTTAACGAAAATTCTATTATCGAAACTATTAATATGATTAAAGTCCACAATTTGGACATAAGAACTGTAACACTAGCACTTAGCTTGCGTGATTGTTGCGGAGAAAATGTTCGTGAAGTTGGCGACAAAATCTACAACAAAATTACAAAGTATGCAAAAAATCTATATGCTTATGCTTCTGAAATTGAAGATGAATATTCAATTCCAATCATAAACAAAAGAATTTCAATAACACCAATTTCGTTAGTTGGCGAATCTTGCAAAGATTATGACTACGTATATTTAGCAAAAGTATTGGATGAAGCTGCAAAAGCGGTTAATGTAAACTTTATTGGTGGATTTTCCGCACTTGTTGAAAAAGGTTGCACAAGAGGTGATTTAGCTTTAATTGAAAGCATACCAGAAGCATTAAAACAAACTCAAAGAGTATGCTCATCTATAAACCTAGCTTCCTCAAAAGCAGGTATAAATATGGATGCAGTAAAGAAAATGGGCGGCATTATCAAACAGGCTGCAAACCTAACAGCAGATGCTGACGGTATTGGCGCAGCAAAACTTGTATGTTTCTGTAATGTACCAGGTGATAACCCATTTATGGCAGGTGCTTTTCACGGATATGGCGAACCAGAATGCGCACTTAATGTTGGTGTATCAGGTCCTGGTGTAGTTCGTGCTGCTGTTGAAAATTTACCAAAAGACGCAGACTTTGGCGAACTAGCAAATAAAATCAAACAAATTGCGTTTAAAATCACATCAACAGGCGAACTTGTTGGTAGAAGAATGGCTCAAAAAATGGGTATTCCTTTTGGTATTATTGACCTATCTTTAGCACCAACACCAGCAGTTGGAGACTCTGTTGCAGGTATTTTCCAAGCAATGGGACTTGAACACGCTGGAGCACACGGAACAACTGCAGCATTAGCTATGCTTAACGACGCTGTTAAAAAAGGTGGTATTATGGCTAGTTCTTATGTTGGCGGTTTGTCTGGAGCATTTATTCCTGTTTCAGAAGATGCAGGTATGATTGAAGCGGCAAAACAAGGAGTTTTAACTTTTGACAAACTAGAAGCTATGACTTGTGTATGCAGCGTTGGTTTAGATATGATTGCAATTCCAGGCTCAACTCCAGAAAGCACAATTTCAGGAATCATAGCTGATGAAATGGCAATAGGTATGATTAACAAGAAAACTACTGCTGTAAGAATCATTCCTGTTCCAGGAAAAGACGTTGGTGATTATGCTGTTTACGGCGGTTTATTAGGTGAAGCACCAATCATGCCTGTAAACAAATTATCATCAGAAACATTTGTAAACAGAGGCGGACGAATTCCAGCACCAATCCACAGCTTAAATAACTAAGGAGTAAATAGTTGTTCTTAAAAATAAGAAGATATTATCTTTTCTATAAGATGTACGAAAAAGGAATTCATAGAGAGAACTTAGGTGAATATCCAAAAGCTTTACATAAACTTTTTTATGCACTTTCGCTAAAGGGCACTTCCTTAAAAACATATTTAGCTATTGCAAGAGTTTATAGAAAACACAGACAACACTTAAATGCTTTAGACTTCTATTCAAAAGCAATTGCAATCTGGCCTCAAAAAGCAGAAATATTTGCATTAAAAGCAGATTTACATAGAAAAATAAAAGAATATGATATGGCAATAAAACACTATGATGAAGCCATTAGATTAGATTATTCAAATATTGAATATTATGTGAGAAGAGCACAAATAAAATTTTATCTAGATGATATTCAAGGCGCAATTAATGATTATAATGCAGCAATTGCACAAGATGACAAAAACAGTTATTTATACTCTCAACGTGGATTTTTAAAGCTTATTAAAAAGACATTTGAAAGTGCAAAAGAAGACTTTGTTTTAGCAAATAAGCTTGAACCAAATAATAAACACATAAAAGAAATGTTAGAAATAATTAATTCTTAAACATATCGTAAAAATGGTAAAACTGAAAAGGTGCAAGTTTAGTCATTTTTTCAGTAAAACAAACAAACTCTTCTTTCATTTTTTCGATTGTTTCTTTTTTCTTTTCTGCAAAGTTGAATTTTTTTACATATAACTTATATTTATCATTTTTTTCTTTTATAGCACTAATAAAATACGTAGGAACTTCCATCATTTGTGCAAATTTAAAAGTACCTAGTGGAAAATCAACTTTATAAGATAAAAAGTCTGTTTCAAAATTAATACTGTTTTGAGAAGTTCTGTCCCCAGCCATAAAAACAACGAAATTATTATCTAATTTTTCCTTTATTTCTATAGAAGTATTTATATCTATATCTTCAACAGGGTATAAAAAAATTGGTTGTTCTGTAGTTATTTTTCCAATAAAAGAATTAAATATTTTGCATTGTTCCTTTGCGAGAAAAACACAAACACCACTGCAAGTATTTCTTACATTAGAAATCATTAATGAACGCATTACATCAATATTTCCAATATGGTTACATAAAACAAACATCCCCTTTTCTTGTGCCAAATCTTCAAAAAGTTGAATTCTGCTTTCTTCATCAGCAAACTCTATTTTGTCTGGCGAAAAATTGTCAGAAAATATTTCCATTCTATCTACAAGAGCATAAGAATATGATAAACAATGCTTGAAAACATTAGAAAAAGTTGGCTTTATACCAATGATTTTTAAATATTTTTTAGAAGATTCTTTTATCTTTTTTGCACTTAATAAAGCAAAAAAAGTAACAAAAAACACGATAAATTTTACTATGTTTTTACCTAAAAGTTTATAAATATACCAAAGCAAAAGCAGTCTTTTTTCACCTGCAGCTTGCTCTTTTACCTCTTGCCATTTCATTTTTTCATACACTCCAATAGAGTATAATCGTGAATACCAATAGTATATTTATTCACAACCTTTAAACCAGATTTATCAACAAACTCTGTCATATCCTTTTCACTATACATTTTACTTGTGCCATTTGCCATACAAGTAAAATACAAAGAAGTGTGTGTTAGCGCATATGCAGCGCCTTTAAACTGCTGATTATCAATAAAGGGTTCTAAAATATAAACGTGAGTATTATCATCTGCCACTTTTGAAACATTAGATAAAATTGAAATAATTTGTTCTTCTGAGAAACAATCTAAAAACTGACTCATAAGAACAGCACCGCACATTTTCGGAAAAACAGGGTTTTGTGCAATAACGTTTATTCCATAATAATTACATCTATCATTATTTATATTTGCTTTCGCTCTATCCAAATTTTCAGGCAAATCTAGCATTGTAACTTTAACAGCATCATTAAACGCCAAACAAGCTTTTTCAAACTTACCAGTATTTCCCCCAATATCAAAAACTTCTTTTGGATTATCTTTAAACATAATTTTTAAAACATCATCAAAACAAGTATCTGAATAATAATGGTCAAATTCATACCAACTTTTTTGGATATGTGGTGGCAATTTTGTTAGCAATGGATAAATTGTCGGTGAATTTTCAATAAATTTTTGAAGACCTACTGGCTGACCTTGAACAAAAGATTCTTTTAGTTCGCTTGCGCCAAGATAACAACAATCACGCATAAAATTAAAGTTTACTCTTGTCATTTCATTAT
>CAZNLZ010000057.1:0-8097 GCA_964574225.1 uncultured Muribaculaceae bacterium
CCTCGATTAGTCCTCGTATATACATGAAAACTTTTCGTTTTGAATTCATGACAAATAAAAGACATTTTGTTACAACTTTGTTACAAAGAAAATAAAGATAGATAATCATTATGAGATATGCATTGGCTACAAAATGGTGTTTCAAGGTAATTTTTATTAGAAAATTCAGTAAAATCAGAACCACATAAACCACGATTATCAGATGCTAATAATGGGCAAGAAAAAATACCATTAATTGTTAACGTTCTACTCTTTGAACAATCTAGTTTCAAACTATTAAAATCAATATTAACATCAAAATCTATAATTTTATCTTTTTGAAAACAAGGAACAATTTTAAAATTAATATCAGAAAGTTCCACACCAAAAGAAGAACATAAAGTTAAAAAACCATCCTTTAAAACTTCTTTATCAATATTATTATGATTAACAATAAATAAAATCGGATTAAATTCATATTTATACAAACTTTGAATAGCATGAATTGCTTTTCGATAAGAACCACGCCCTCTATAAATATCATTTTCCTTTTCAATGTAGTGATCAATGCTAATCATAAAAATTATTTCATTACCAAAATTATTTTCTTCTTCTACTTTTCGCAAAAAACGAGCTTTTTTATCATTAATAGCCATTGCATTAGTATGTATAATAACGGAAGAATATTTTAAACAAAGCCTTAATATATGATTAAAATCGGGATGTAACATTGGCTCAGCACCAGTTAAATGTATATATTTCAGATTACTTCTATTAAGAGCAGATAAAGCCTGTTTAACTTTATCTAATTGAATAAAATCTTTTACTTTTTTATCTCTAAAATCAATATAACAATGTTTACATCTTAAATTACAATTCTGTGCAGTCATTTCAATAAATAAAGTTTCCAATGACGAAAGGTTCACACAAGGTGCTTTAATAATCGTTTTATTCATAATAATCCTCTTTCTAAATCACTTAATAAAATACTTTTAGCATTAGAAATAAAATGTAGTAATTAGACACAAGGATATAATCTGAAAAAAATTTTTTATACCAACTGGATGATTTTTCTAAAGATATTAATACTCAAACCGTAAACATTTTCAGGAGGATAATATGGCAAAAATTATAGAAAATAAAATCGGAAGAAGAACAATAAAATTAAACACAGATGAAATAATAAACGTTGTTAGAGAATACCAAAATTATACTCATAAATGCACTTCCTACGAAGAAATAAGAGAAAAAATAAATAAAATAGAAATTTATTTACCCGAAGATATGCCTATATAGAGAATATAGTTTATACTAATTTGGAGTAATGTTTGTTCAGAAGGAGGAACAATGAAAAACATTATTACCATATTATTAATAATAATTTTACCAGTAATGGCATATTTAATTATAGAAAAACGTTCAAACCTGACAACAGCAACGGCAATGGAAAACTCATTACCAACAATTATGGTATTTAGTTCATCTATGTGCTTGGATTGTCAAAAATTAAAAGGCGTCATAAACGAAGTAAAAAACAATTACGAAGGAAAAGTAAACTTTATATCCTACAATGCACTAGATAAAGACAAAAAAATACAAAAATACATAAAAGAATATCAAGTTGTTTTAGCACCAACAACTATCATTTTAGACAAAGATGGAAATAAAATTAATAAAATAGAAGGTTATATTCCAAAAGAAGAACTAATAAACGAAATAGAGGAAGCAATTAATGGATAATTTAATTCAAGCCTTTAGTGCATACTCTGCAGGAAATAATTTTGTTTTACCAATAATACTTATAATTGCTTTTTTTGCAGGAATTTTATCATCATTATCACCATGCAGTTTAGGAATATTACCGCTTATTATCGGCTATGTGGGTGGATATTCAAAAGAAACAAACAATAAACTATTTATCCAAATGATTTCATTTTCACTAGGACTATCTTTAGTATTAAGTATAATCGGTGTTCTATGTGCAATAACAGGGAGAGCATTCACATCTTTAGCTTCTCCAATAATCATTATATTATTTGCATCAATAATATTAATAATGGGATTAAATTTAGTTGGGATTATTGATATACAATTTCCTTCAATAATAAAAAAAATGCCGCAAAATAGAACAGGAAGCATTTTTATATTCCCATTCTTAATTGGTACTTTTTTTGCTCTAGCATCTAGTCCTTGTTCATCACCAATACTTGCAAGTATTATGGCACTTGCAACAATTTCAGGAAATTTACTTTTTGCAATAGCACTACTTTTTTCTTTTGCGTTAGGTCAATGTATGATAATTATTGCATTTGCATTATTTACATCATTTATAAAGAAAAGAGAACAATTTGCAAAATATAGTGAAATTTTAATGAAAATAAGCGGAATATTGCTAATACTAACAGCATTAGCAATATACTACGCAGTTTTTACAAACATATAATTATGCTTGAAGATAAAGATTTTTCGCTAAAGTTTTTTGTGTGCCTTTTTGACCCTTGATTGCAAAATGATTTTTACCTAAATCATCACGAGTTCTTATGGCAAATAATTTATCAGAGAAAATCGAGTGAATTTCAGTTTCCTTAACCCCATCTTTAACTGTTGCACCAACAAACTTAGTACCTTTTCGTCCAGCAGTGATAGAGTTTAAATGATTAATAATATCTTCTTTTGCGGTTTGTGGAGAGACAATATCATTTCTTGACTCTTTAACAAGTGGAGAACTAATTAAATTTCTATTAAAGTTACCTTCCTTATTAACTTTGTGGATAACACATGTGTAATTATATCCACGCAAATCATTGCTTTTTATTTTATTTTGAAATAAAAAGCCAACTGCAGAGACCTTCATAACACCTCGCTTTCCATACTAATATAATACAACTTTTTTAAACATTTGTCTAGGGTCAAAACGCTTGCAACACAAGCTTTTTAAGTGTATTTTTTACATTTAAAATATTCGGGATATAATTAGTATATGAGAAAGATTTTATTAATTATCCTTGCAATATTATCGGCATCTTCTTGCTTTGCAATTATTGATACAAGCAAAATATCGATTCAAGAGGCTGTTAAAATTGCTAGCGAAAATAACTTAGACATTCAAGCTTCAAGAAAAAATATAAAAATTAATGAATATGAAATAAAAGAGGCAAATCGCCTACAAAACCCAGAAGCTGGTATATTTTATAATTTTGGAAAAGCCGGAAAAGGAAATCCTCACGAACTAGGAATATCACAGTTGATTGAGCTAGGAAAAAGAGGACCAAGAAAAGATTTAGCGAAATCTAACTTTGAACTTACCGAACGCCTTGTTGAATATCTAGAATTTGATCTAAGGATGGATGTTAGAGAAGCATATACAAACCTGCTTGCTAAAAAATCAGTTCTAACAACAATGAAAAAACAAGAAAACATATTAAAACATATGTTAGAACAAGCTCAAGATAAATTTAAAACAGGAGAAGTATCAAAAGTTGATGTACTTCAAGCAGAATTATTATTAAACCAAATTATAACCGAAGTTCAAGCAGCTGATTATGCTGTGAAAACAGCATTATACGAATTTAACAAAGTAATAAACTGCCCAGACGGATTTTACGACACTATTGAAAATAGTTTTACAACTGAATACAAACCACTGTTGATTCCACAGCCAGATACAGAAATGCCAGATTTTGAAACAATTTCGACTGCTGCCATAAATAATAGATATGACATAAAGATAGCACTTCAACAAATAGAAGTTGCTGAAAAAGAATTGCTAGTAAATTTAAGAAAAAAAGTCCCAGACATTGAAATTGGAGGCGGATACGCTTACCAAAATAAAAATCAATCAGACGATAATACATTTAAACATGGAGCATTTGTTGAAGCAAATCTTGTAAATATTCCGCTACTATATAGGTACAAACCTGAAATTGAGGCATCTAAACTAAAACTAGAACAAGCACATATAAATTATGCATCTGTAGAAAATAAAGCATTAAATGAACTAAGAAAAGCTTATGAAAAATTTTTATTAGCACAAGTAAGACTAAAAAATTATAACGAACAATTAATAGTCAATTCAGAAGAATTAATTAATGAATCAAGAAAAAGCTATTATATAGACGATAAAACCGATTTAACAACGTTAATCACAATGGAAGAATCATATAGAATGATTAGCGTGGCATATACAGAAGCTCTTGCTGACTACTATAATGCTTGGAATGCATTTATAAGAGAAGTTAATAACGAAAACTTCACAATAGCAGAAGAAAAAGCAGAAAACTTATAATTATCTTGTATAAACTCTAGATAAACGGGCTTTTAATCGACAAATAAGTTCGTAATTTATCGTTCCAAGTATTTTTGCCCAATCATTAATTGAAATATCTTCCCCAATTAATGTAATAACATCACCTTCGTTTGCCTCAATTCCAGTAATATCAAACATCATTTGATCCATAGTAATATTACCGATTTGAGGAACTTTTTTACCATTTAAAATACCAAAAATTTTGTTAGATAAACGTCTATCAACACCATCAGCATACCCAATAGGAATTGTAGCAATCTTAGTCTTTTTATCTGTAACAAAAGTATGACAATAGCTAACACCAGAACCAGTTTTAGCATCGTGAATATTTATTATACGTCCTTTTAAACTCATTGCCGGAACTAAATCAGGAATATCTTTTGCAAATGAAGGCAAATCTGGAACTAAACCATATAATGCCAAACCCAACCTAACCATATTATATTTGTCTTCATTATATTTAGAAATAGTTGCAGCAGTATTAAAACAATGCAAAATCAAATCAGATGTGTCAACTTTAGAGAGAACATCATCCCAAATTTTTAATTGTTCAAGAGTTTTTTCTTCAGTTTCAGCATTAGCAAAATGAGTAAAAATACCTTGTAATTCAATAGCTTCTGATTTTTGAACCTTATTTATGAAATCAACAGCATAATCACTTGAAACACCAATCCTATTCATGCCTGTATCAAGTTTAATATGAGCCTTTGTTTTTAGTCCTAATTTTTGATAGGTTAACTCTGCAGCTTGAATATGATTATCAAGAAATAACGATAAAGAAATATTATTTTGAGCAGCATAATCAAAAGCCCAAACAGGAGCAGCACCAAGAACTAAAATTGGACATTTAAACTTATTATTTCTAAGCTCAATACCCTCATCAATAGATGCAACACCAAGATAATCAACGCCAGAAGCGAGTAAAGTTGGCGCAATCATAGAACTACCATGTCCATATGCATCTGCTTTAACAACTGCAAGAATTTTAGTACCTTCTTTAACAAAAGATTTCAAAGAAAGAATATTTTTCTCTATTGCGTCTAAGTTTATTTCAACCCACGCATCTCTTTTTGTATTAATACTTGATAAACGCTGATACTTCATATTTACATTTTAGTTTAAAAACTTAAATTTTGATATACTTTTTTAAAATGGATACAAATACAGATAAAAGAATTAATATTTTATATTTGGTTATAGTTGTACTATTTATTGTTTTATCAACAATATACGTTGGTGCAACTATATATTCACCATATTCCGATATAGGAAGAGAACTATATATCCCAGACCAAATTAATAATAAATTTGTACTATACAAAGATATTTTTAATGTTTATCCCCCACTATCTTATATAATCAATGCATTATTAACAAAAGTTATAGGAAATAGCCTAAATACATACCTATTATTAGGAACAATATCAACAATTTTAACAATAATACCAATTTATTTGCTAACTAAAAAATATAGCAATAAACATTTAGCATTTATAGTTTCACTATTTATATGTAGTAGTTGCGCATTTTTTACATCAATTTCAAATTGGATATTACCATATTCTTATGGAATTACTTATGCACTTTGTTCAATTATTTGGAGTTTTTACAATCTAATAAAATTCGATGAAACAAACAAATATAAATACTTATATTATTCAAGTATTTTAGCAGGTTTATCTATATGCTTTAAACTTGAATTTATAAGCTTTTTACTCATATTATTTTTAATGATAATAATCAAAAAAATTAGCATTAAAAAAGCAATAAAAGCAGGCTTATTTATATCAATTTTCCCGCTTATTTCATTTGTTGTTCTTTTAATCCAAAATTGTTCAATCAATGACTTAACAACTGCAACAAAATACATTATAAATTTAACTCAAAGCGAATCCGTTAAATTTTTCTATGAATATTCAGGAATTACTCTTTCAAAAAGTTCAATAACAAGGACTTTCTATTCAATTTTAAATCCTAATTTAAGAACATTATTTTACCCTATAACATATGTTTGCTTTATATTACTCATAATCACAATAATAAGAAAAGATTTCAAAACAAGCTTTATATTATTTTCAGGGTTAATACTATCATTAAAAACTTTAGGCGGAATTTCATTAGAAATATATGGAACATACTTTCTACCTCTATTGTTTATAGGAATTATTGCATACCTATACAAAAATCCAAATAAATATAAAACAATAATAATATATTTAATTTGTCTTGGACTATTTATTAGTTACGAAGCCAACAATATTAAAAATATTAATAACTTAGTGAATATTGAAACTTCAAAAGGAAGTATAAAAATCCCTGCAATTTATAAGAACTCAACAAATGAGTTAATTGCATATATAACAAAGAATACAGAAGAAAACGAAAAAATTCTAATTCTTGCAGAAGGTACACTAATTAATTACTTAACAGAGCGAAATTCAGATAATGACCTTTATTATTTAATCCCACCTAATAATGACATTTTCGGAAATAAATATATAGAAAACAAATTATTAACAAACAATATAGATGTAATTATAACTACAAATATTCAATATCCTTGGTACAATGAAAAATCATTTACTACAGGTTGGGGAAAAGAATACATACAAACCCTTGAAAAAAGATACAAATTAGAGAAAATAATAGGAAATAACTTACAATTTTATATTTATAAACGTGATATAATTTAGTAAAGATTAGGAAATAATATGAATAAAGACGAAAAACTAAAAATTATTGAAGATATGCAAGCCGTAGTTGAACAGATGAGACTTGATGATTTAGAAGAAGATCCAAGTTTAGAAGATGAAATGTTTGAATGTTCTTGTTGCGGAAAAACGTCATCACTTGCTGGTTCAATCCAATACGGAAAATATAGACTATGTAATAACTGCGTACTACTAGCAGAAACAGGATTTGCAATTGGCAAGTTTAAAAATGCAGATGATTTGATAAAAGCAATGGAAGACACAAGACTAGAAGAAATGTGCGAATTCATTAAACAAGAAGAAAAAAGAGAAAACAATTAATGCACAGACTTACTTACCTTAATGATCACTTAAAGAATGGGAAATTAATACGTTGGCCAGACCAATGTTTTCCTTTGCCTGTTTATATCGCACCTTGTGCTTGGTACTCAATGAATGATGCAGATAAATATGCATATATGAACATGGTAAAAGAAGCATTAAGACTTTGGGAAACAGTTGGACAAGGCAGATTTTCATTTAATATAGTAAATACGTTAAATGAATCACAAATGAACATAGAATGGCGAAGAGTTGATAGAAAATCATTAGGAAATTGTGCATTTAACTTTGACACAGAATCAAGATTATATTCGGCTGAAGTTTCTATTGGGATTTCAGATGGAATATTGCACAGAAAATATATGGATGAAAATGAAGTTTTCCATACTATTGTTCACGAAATCGGTCACGCTCTAGGATTAGGACATTCAAAAAATCCAGAGGACATAATGTACACACCACATCAATATGGTGTAATAAGACTTTCTCAAAGAGATATAAATTCAATTCGCTGGTTATATTCACTTCCATATGGAACATCAGTAAAAGCATTAAATGAAGCATATGGATTTAGCTACACAAATATTGATGATGCAATTATGCGTTTAGAAAAAGGTGATGTAGAATCAGAGTTTGAAAGAACAATGAAAAACACACATATTGAAAGAAGAGATTTAGAAGAAGAACAAGCAAAACTTGCAGAAATAAAAAAATTCCAAATGTCTATTCAAAATATAAGATTACCAAAAGAAATTGCAGATAAATTCAAAGAGAGGTAAA
>CAZNLZ010000058.1:0-8024 GCA_964574225.1 uncultured Muribaculaceae bacterium
CAAAGGTTTATAGAAAAGATATTGGTTCAATAATATCCGGAAATAGAGGATTACTATGAAAATAGAAGCGTTAAATTTAGTTAAGGTTTATGGCGATAGAAGTGTTGTAAATGATGTTTCTTTCTATGTGAATAAAGGTGAAGTTGTTGGTCTTTTAGGACCAAATGGTGCTGGTAAAACAACTACTTTTTATATGGTTGTTGGTCTTGTTCGTCCAAATTCAGGAAGAATATTTATTGATGATACTGATTTGACCGAAATGACAATGAATATGCGTGCAAAACATGGTATTGGTTACCTTCCTCAAGAAGCTTCAATCTTTAGAAAATTATCTGTTGAAGATAATATAAAATTAGTTCTTGAATTAAATGATAAACTTACTGTAAATGAAAAAAAATTAAAACTTGAAGAGCTTCTTGATGAGTTTAGAATTAAGAAATTAAGAGACACTTCTGCAGTTTCTTTGTCTGGTGGTGAAAGAAGACGTGTTGAAATTGCTCGTGCCCTAGCAGCTAGTCCTGAATTTATATTATTAGATGAACCTTTTGCTGGTATTGACCCAATTGCGATTGGCGAAATTAAAGATAATATTAAAATATTATCAGATAGAGGACTTGGTGTTTTAATTACAGACCACAATCCTAAAGCTACTTTATCAATTACAGATAGAGCTTATGTAATATTTGACGGTAAAATTCAACATCAAGGTACTAGAGATGAGATTGCTAATGACCCAACAGTTAAACAATTCTATTTAGGAAAGGACTTTACTCTGTAATGAAGTTAAAGCTTTTAGATAGATATGTTTGTTCTCAGGTATTTTTAACTTGCTTTGCTTGTATCTTCATATTTATGATTGTATGGATAATGCCTGAAATACTACTTAAAACTGTTCAAAGGGTAATAAATGGTACATATTCTATTGAAACAGGTCTTTCTATCTTGTTATATGAATTACCTAAAGTATTAAATATTGCACTTCCTGTTGGTATGTTGCTTGGTACTATTCTAACGTTTGATAAATTAAGTAAGGATTCTGAGGTAACTATTTTTAGAAGTTCTGGAATTCCTTTTTTTAGAATAATTGCTTCTGTAATTGTTTTAAGTGTTTTTGCAACAGGATTTACCTTTGTAGTTGGCTCTAAATTTTTGCCATATTCTGCAAATAAATTAAAGGATATAAAAGGTGATGTTCGTTCATCTCAATTTGTTTTTCCAGTTAAAAAGAATGATGATTCTATGGAAAAAATACTTATTGTTTCAAACTTTGATGATAATAATATTCGTGATGTTATCGTTTTAAATTTTTATGATGAATACCAAACTGGTTCCAGTTTGCTTTCAAGTATCTTAGTTTCTGACTATGTTAAATATGACCATAAAACGTGGACAATAAATAATGCAAAAAAATATAAAATTTCTGAAGAAGGTATTTTTAACCAAATCGGAGATGTAAATGATTTTCCTGTTTTAGATGGGGATAGTGCACAAAATGCTTATAAACTGATGAAATATTCTATTTATAGAGATAGAGAAATGACTAATGCTCAAATTTCAGAGTATATTAAGCTTTTAAAACAGGAAAGAATGGATGATGAATATAGGTTTATGTTAAACAAATACCTTCAACGTTTTGTTCATTCTGCAATGTGTATAGTTTTTGCTATTCTTGGTTCTTTATTAGGTATTTCAAGACCTCGTGAACAAAAGTTTATTGGTATGTTAATTGCAGTTGGGGTTATATTTGCATATTATATTACTATTCCGTTTTTTGATTTGTTAGCTGAAAAAGCTATATTATCACCTTTTATTACAGCATTGATACCTCCAATTGTTTCAATTGCATTGATTTTGGTTGTTAAGAAATCAAAGGACTTATAGTTATGAAAAAACTTTTTGTCCTTTTAATTATGGCTATATTTATGCTCCCTTCATTTGCTTTTGCAAAAATTGGTGGATGTCCATATAAAATAATTCAAGATCCTGATGGTGTTTATATTATTGAAATTATGACATCTAAAGCAAAAAATAGGATTTTGCCATATTATGTAAAGGAGTTAAAAACAAATAAAGAAGTTTTTGATGAAACAGGTGCGAGACTTGTTGTAAATGCTGGTTTTTTTGATTTTAAGAATCAAAAAACAGTTTCTTATGTTCTTGTAAATGGACAAGTTGTTCAAAATCCTCAAAATAACGAAAATTTGATGGGCAATGAAGCTTTGCAACCATTTTTAGATAAAATTTTAAATCGTAGTGAATTTAGAATTCTTGAAGACGACAAAGGTCGTTTAGTGTATGATATTGCTCCACATAAGGACGCTGCGCCTGAGGGATATATCATAAAGCATTCAATTCAAGGTGGACCTGCTTTATTTCCTGAGTTAAGGCTTGAAGAAGAATTCTTTATTCTTGTTAGAAATGGTAAAGTTGTTAGCGAATCAGCATCTGCCTTGCATAGATATCCAAGAACTGCAATTGGTATTAAAGAGAATAATGTTTATTTATTTGTCATTACTAAAAATTCTCCAATGACGCTTGAAGAAGTGGCTGAGTTGGTACGCAAATGGGGTATGGAAAAAGCGATGGCTTTTGATGGTGGTGGCTCAACATCGTTTGATTCTCAAGAACTTCATATTGTTTCTGAGAAAGATGATACAGGAAGAAAAGTTAAATCTTTCTTAATTTTGAAGTAAATAATTATTTATCGCGATAAGTCCAAGTTTATAGCTATTTGCTCCAAAACCTGTAATTTGCCCTATGCAAGCTGGCGCAGTAAGTGATGTTTTTCTAAACTCTTCTCTTGTATGTATGTTTGATAAATGAATTTCAACGGTTGGAATATTCACAGCTAAGATTGCATCTCTTATTGCAACACTAGTGTGAGTGTATGCTGCTGGGTTCATAACTATTCCGTCAAAATTACCTTTTGCTTCTTGTATTTTATTTACCAGTTCACCTTCAATGTTGCTTTGATAAAAATTTACGTCAACATTTAATTTTTGGGCTTCATCTTTAACAAAGTTTTCAATATCAGCTAAAGTTTGTGTTCCATATTTGTCTGGTTCACGAGTTCCAAGTAAATTTAAGTTTGGTCCATTTAAAACTAATATTTTCATAAAGCCCTCATTTTATTAATTAATTCTTTTGTTTTAATTCTTATTTTTTCATCTTCTTCTAAGATTTGCTCTAATGTTGCGTTTTCTATTGATTGATATTCATCAAACATTTTTTTTGTAATTTCATATATTTCTATGAGTTTTATTTTCTTTTCTAAGAAGGCAAATACTGCTTCTTCATTTGCAGCATTTAAACAAACCGGATATGTTCCACCTTTTTTGCCTGCTTCAAATGCCAAAGCTAATGAAGGAAATTTTACCATATCTGGTTCATAAAATTCAAATTTCGCTGCTTTTATAAAATCGAAGCTTTCTGTTTCAATGCCTTCAACACGTTCAGGGTATGTTAGTGCGTATTGAATTGGAATGTGCATACTTGGGTTACCAATTTGCGCAATAATACTTCCGTCGTTATATTCAACAGCACTATGAATGTAGCTTTGAGGATGAACTATTACTTTTATTTCATCATAATCAAAATCAAATAAATGGTGTGCTTCAATTACTTCTAGACCTTTATTCATTAAAGTTGCAGAATCTACAGTGATTTTTTTGCCCATTTTCCAACGTGGGTGAGCTAGTGCTTCATCAAGATTTGCATCTTTCATGTCTTCGTTGCTAGCAGTTCTAAATGGACCACCAGATGAAGTTATTATCAAGTGTTTAACTTCTTTTCTGTTAGACAAACACTGGAATATCGCACTGTGTTCGCTATCAACAGGAAGAATTTTTACACCATATTCTTTAGCTAAATTCATTACAATATCGCCAGCCATAACAAGAGTTTCCTTGTTTGCTAATGCAATATCTTTTTTGTTTTTTATTGCTTGAATTGTTGGCTTTAAGCCTATTTTCCCAGAAACTGCAACTAAAATCATTTCTAATTCTGCTAGGTTTGCAATTTCTATTAGTCCTTCATCTCCATAAACAAATTTTGTATTGTTATGTTTTGATTTAAGCTCTTCTGCGGCTTCTTTTGTCTTTACACAAACAATTTTAGGATTGTATTTATCTATTTGCTCAGAGATAAGTTCGGTATTGTTTCCAGCTGATAGAGCAATAATATTGAATTTTTCTGGAATTAAATCAAGAACTTCAAGTGCCTGTGTCCCAATTGAACCGGTTGAACCAAGAATAGCGATATTTTTTCTATGCTCTGCCATAAATATCCTCTAGACGTTCAATGTCGTTTTCGTCTAAAATATCGCCTTGTTGGATTTCTAGAACCTTTAATTGTTCATTGTGTAAGTTTTGAAGTGAATGAACTTCTTCTATTCCAATGTCTATACTTGTGCCAGCTTCAAGTGTATATGTTGTATCACCTTTTACAACTGTTGCTGTTCCTTCTAATATAATCCAATGTTCGCTTCTATGGTGATGAAGTTGTATGCTTAATTTCGCTTCTGGATTTACAACTATACATTTTGTCAAAAAGCCATTGCCTTCTTCTAAAACAGTGTAGTAACCCCAAGGTCGATAAACTGTTTTATGTATTTCTTTTGCTGTTGTATTTTTTCCGTTTAATTTTTTATAGATGTTTTTGATTCCATTAGTTGATTTTTTATCACAAACAAGAACTGCATCTTCAGTTTCAACAACGATTGCATCTTTAAGCCCAATAGTTGCAACTGTTTTGTGTGTTGAATATACCATTGAGTTTTCTGAATCAATATCAAGAGTTTTTCCTACAAAATAGTTTCCGTTATCGTCCTTTTGTGAAATTTCATAAATTGCATCCCAAGAACCAATATCTTTCCATTCGGTATTAAATGGAATTGTTACTAATTTTTTTGATTTTTCCATTACTGCATAATCTACAGAAATGTCTGCTAAATTTTCATATGCGCTAAGTGGCATAGAAGGTATGCCTTTTTCTATTTTTTGATTTTCAAGTGTTTTATATATTTTGGATTCATATTTCATTAATTCTTCAAGATATGTTTCTGCGCTAAACATATAAATTCCAGTATTAATGTAGAATTTTCCTTTTAGTTCTGTTTTTTCTTCTTTTGTTGAAGGTTTTTCAATAAATTTTGTTACTTTTAATGCTCTAGGTTCTATTTCTTCTACTTTTGCATTTTTTCTTGCTTTTATGTATCCAAAGTTTTCATCAACTTCTTCTGTTATTTTGGCAAAAGATACAATATAACCTTCTTCTGCAAGTTTAATGCCTTTTTCAATTATGTTTGCAAATTCTTCTCTGTCTGGAATTATATGGTCAGATGGTACTGCCAAAATTATTGGAGAACGTTTTGAAAGCATTAAACTTTTTGCGTATTTTACGCTTAGAGCAAGAGCTGGTGCTGTATTTTTTACTAATGGTTCTGTTATTAGTTTGTACTCTACTTGTCTAGAGAATTTTTCTTGCAGAACTTTTAGTTGTTCTTTAATTGCAGATGCATGTTTCATATTTGCGCAGGTGATAATGTTTTTGTCATCAATCACTGACGCTACTCTTAAAAATGTTTGTTGAAAAAGCGTATATTCATCTTCTAATTTGAACATTTGCTTTGGATATGTCGCTCTTGATAGCGGCCATAATCTGCTTCCTGAACCACCTGCTAAAATTACAGAAAATACTGTTGCCATAACTCTCCTCGATAACAGCTATATTATACAATAAATAAGGTAAATATTGAAATTGTTAATGTCAAATCGTATAATTTTCTTATGAAAAATTTTAAAACAGTAATTTCAATGATGTCTGGCACTTCAATAGATTCTATTGACGCTTGTCTTGTTAAAATTTTTGATGATTTATCGTTTGAAGTTATTGATAGTTATTCTCTTGAGTATCCTAATGAAATTAGAGAAAAACTTTTTTCTTTGGCAAATAACAATGGTTCAATTAAAGATGTTTGTTGTATGAATTTTGTAGTTGGGGAGTTATTTGCAAAATGTGCAAATATTTTGATACAAAAATATGGAAAAGTGGATTTTATTTCATCACATGGTCAAACAATTTGCCATATCCCAAATGATGTTGAAATTGGAGGCGTTGTTACTAAAAGTACCCTGCAAATTGGTGATATTTCAGTAATTTCTCAAAAAACTGGTATTACTACAATTGGTGATTTTAGAACAAAAGATATTGCAGCTGGTGGCTTTGGTGCGCCATTGGTTCCTTTTGCTGATAAAATTCTTTTTGGATTAGATAAAAATAGGCTAATTCAGAATATTGGTGGTATTTCTAATGTTACTGTTTTGTCAAAAGATTGCGATGTTTTTGCTTTTGATAATGGTGTTGGAAATATGTTAATTGATTATTTTATGAATAAATTGTTTAATATCCCTTTTGATAAAGATGGTGAAATTGCAGCAAGTGGTTCCGTTGATGAAAATTGGTTAAACATATTGTTATCTGAGCCTTATTATTCTCTTCAACCTCCAAAAACAACTGGTAGAGAATTATTTAATAATGAATATGCTGAAAAAATGTTTTTATTTGCACCAAAGAAAAAAGAAGATGTTATTGCAACAATTACTGCTTTGACCGCTAGAGTTATTGTGGATTCTTATAAGAAATTTATATTCCCTAAAACAGTAATTGATGAAGTTGTTTTAGGTGGTGGTGGTGCGTATAATAAAACTCTTATTATGTTTTTACAAAAATATTTGCCTCAGTTAACTATCAAAACACACGCCGATTTCGGTATTCCTGATAAATTAAAAGAGGCAATTGCATTTGCATATTTAGGCTATTTTACTATGAAAAATCAGTCAAATAATGTTCCAACCTGTACAGGCGCAAAAGAACCTGTTGTGATGGGCAAAATTTCTTATTAAATTACCAAGGGTAATCGTCTTTTATTTGCCAACCATCTTTCATTATCAATGCTGCACAATATAGACCTGTATTTGATTTGTTGCATTCTTTTTTTAGCTCGTCTCTTGATATCCAAGCGTTAGCTGATCCGTATTCTGTACTTTTTGCTGTATATGGCACAACACCTTTTCCTTTTACGATACAGTACATAAATAAATCGCGGCCTATTTTATTTGGTTTTTTATAGCCATTTGTATCAAATAAGTAGCATCTTCTATTTGCTGTATTTAATATTCCTGACATTTGTCCTATAAAAATTTGGTTTCCTGATATTAAGTTTACAACTTCGCTATTTTGTTGCATTACATATAGACTAGTTTCTTCAACACCAGATAGTTTTCTATATGTTGTATGTTTTTTTACATCTTTAACTTTGTCTTGTGAAACTTGTACAAATGGAAATAAGTATTCTTTAAAAAAATTATAGTGATTTAAGTCGTAATCCCAGTGTGATGGGTCTCCATGTATTGTTTGTGCCATTGATACAGCCTGACATAATTCAGAATGCATTTTCCTTAGTTGTGTAATTGTTTGTTCCTTTTGAGAATTATTATGTATTGTTGGAACTGCAATTGCCGCTATAACACCAATTATAACAAGTGTAATTAGCGTTTCCGCAAGAGTGAATGCCCTTAGGTTTTTATTAAATGAAAAAAGGTTCATTTGTATAGTCTCCTATTTCATAATGTTATCTAAACCATAGATAAAGTCATTATTTTTAAATACGTGTCTTGTTGCAAGTAATACACCAGCCATATAACAAGAGCGTTCCATTGTATCATGTTTGATTTTGAATATTTGACCAGAAGCACCAAAAATTACTTCTTGAGATGCAATATAACCTGGCATTCTAACAGAGTGAATATGAATATTAGCATCTGCTGTGCCGCCACGTGAACCAGCTATTAATTCTGTTTCCGGACAATTGCCTAATGTAAAATCTTGGTTTGATTCTGCCATTAATTGCGCTGTTTTTACTGCTGTTCCAGATGGTGCGTCTTTCTTTTGGTTGTGATGTAATTCTATAATTTCTGCGTTGTTAAAATATTTTGCTGCTTGTTTTGCAAACATCATCATCAATA
>CAZNLZ010000059.1:0-7928 GCA_964574225.1 uncultured Muribaculaceae bacterium
GGCATCGGCTCCCTGATCGGCGTGATCATAGGCGCTACGCCCGGCACCGGAGGCGGCCTTGCGGCGTTCATCGCCTACAACCAGGTCACCCTAAACAAGAAAAAATTCTTGCCCATTCAACACCAATAGCACCAGAGCCAACAATTAAAACACTTGAAGGCAAGACGGTCATATTTAGAACATCATCTGATGTCATAATAAAATCATCAGAATATGAACCTTCAAACTTAATCATATTAGGTTTTGAGCCTGTTGCAATAATTATATTTTTTACTTCATAATCATTTATCCTATTTGGCGCAACAATCTTTGCTTCCTCTTCAACAATAGTTATTCCGTAACTCTTAATCAAAGTGGTTAAAGACTTTCTTATCTTTTCAGAAACAGTTTTTTGTCTTTCTTGAATTTTCTCAAAATCAAAAGTAATATTTTCAACACTAATGCCAAATTTTGAAGTATTTTTCACTTCAGAAAGAATTTTACATGAATGCAAAATTGTTTTTGTTGGAATGCAACCTTTATTTAAACAAGTACCACCAACATGCTCTTTTTCGAAAAGAACAACGCTTAAACCTTTTTGACTGGCTCTAATAGCAGCGGCATACCCAGCAGGTCCCGCACCAATAATTCCTAAATCAAACATGAAAAACCCCTCTCTACTAGTTAAATTATACAACAAGAAACCCTTGCCAGTACTGGCTTTTAGAAAATTTGTTTAAGTTTTGTAACGAAAAACACAAAAAATTAAAGCAAAAACTAAAGTTATTTTTTAAATTGCCGAAATGTATATTTGTAAGGTTAAGAAAATTCCCTGAAAAATGTAAAAGATTAGTTGTTCTCGAAGGATTCCCTGTTATGAATTTTATGAGTAAGATGGTTGTGCTTTTTAGCGCATTAATTTTAATGTTTTGTTCTAATGTTGCATTCGCAGCAGACTTCTCTGCAAGCACAAAACAACCAGTTTTAGTTGCTGCTTTAAATAAATTAGAATCAATGAACAAAACAAAAGTTGTAAACGTTATCAGAGGCCAAAACTCTACAAACAGACCAATCAAAGTTATGTTCAGAAACTTAGAAGTTATGGGTTATGGTACTTGTGAAGCAGTTACTGCAAAAACAGCTGATGGTGGCTTAGTTATCTTAATCAGTGCAAACTACAAAACAGCTCCAGTTGAAGCAATTGCTTGTTTAATCGCACACGAAAGTGTTCACCACGAAAATACAAAAACTTATGAAGAAGAAGTAAGAGCTTGGACAACAGAAGTACAAACTTGGATGTCTTTCACAAGCCAAAACCCTTCATTAAAAGTTAGCGACTCAAAATTAGTAAAAAGATTAAACTACTTATCAAAATTATATGTTAAAGATGGCAACCAAATGACAACTATCGAAGGTTTAATCGCTAACAACCCAGCTTACTCTTCATTAAAAAGATCTTAATCCCTTACTTTAATTTTCATAACACATTCCTTACAACTGAATTCAACAAGGTATTCCTTGTTGAATTCGTCTATTAAGACGAATGGTTCTGCATATTTTTTTATTGGCATTTGCTTTGGACACAAACCTAACTGATTTTTAATACAATACTTTGAAACCATTACTTCTTTATCTTTTGCATCTTTTTGGGTTTCAAAAGCTAGCTCATTCACAGAACAACCTCTTCTTTTATAGAAGTTTTCTGCCTTTTCGTTATATATATTAGCCCTATAATCAAGAGAACTAATTGGATATTCTGTTGTTACAATAGGTGTTTTTCTATAAGAATAATTATAGTTTTTTCTTCTAATTTTTCTAAGTTTAAGAATTAAGCTTCTTCTTATTTCATTAATTTGAGAAACCTTGATAAATGGAACATGCTTTATTTTTATATTAGCATTTTTTATTTTGAATTCTGTATCACCAGACTTAGAAAGCTGTATTTCCATAGTATTCAATGCTTTTTCACTATTAATAGCAGCCTCAAAAGTTTTACTAATCATTTGAGTTGCGCTATTACCCTCTTCATCAGTTAAAAAGAAAATATAAAATTGGTTTGTTTCACGAACCTTAATTCTTGCAGGAATTTTTCTAACAAGATTTATATTTTTTAGCTTGTCATCAAATTCTTTATTATAATTTCTATAAATTTTTATACCTTCTTTTATACCTTTTATTTCAGAAGGGAAGACAATTTTTCCTTCTGTTCTATTAATATTTGTACCTAAAAGTTCTTTATTTTCATTAAAGAAACAAATACCATCCCCATTATTTAATATGTTAGTGTTTAGTGAAAAATAGTTCTTTTTGACACTTTGAACAACGCCAACAAATTCACCAATTGAAGCATTATAATTAAGCGTACCAATATTCTTTTTTTCTTCATCAAGATAAAAATTTGTATAACCTCTATTAAATGTCTTATAAAGGTTTGGTTCAAATTCAATCTCGCTATAACCATCAGAACTACGTTTCAAACCATAATTGTTTAAAATTTTATCTAAGGCTTGCCTATAATATGCAGTAGTATTTACAACATAGGCCTCATTTTTAAGCCTTCCTTCAATTTTAAAAGAAGTAATTCCCGCCAAAATTAAATCTTCAAGCCTATCTGATAGATTTAAATCTTTTAAGCTTAAAATATACTTATCTTTTAATATTGTTTTTCCTTCGGCATCTTCTAATGAATACTTTTTACGACAAGGTTGAGCACATTCACCCCTGTTTGCACTTCGACCACCAATCGCATAACTCAAATAACACTGTCCACTATATGACATACACAATGCACCATGAACAAATGCCTCAAGTTCTACATTTGTATTATCATAAATTTCTTTCATTTCTTTCAAACTGGTTTCTCTTGGTAAAATAACCCTTTTAAAACCTGTTTTTTCTAAGAATTTAACTTTTTCAAGTGTATTATTATGGCATTGTGTACTCGCAATAATAGGAATTGGAGGCAATTTGCACTCAAGAATGCCCATATCTTGAATAATAATTCCATCAACTTTAATTGTATAAAAATGCCAAATTAACTTTTCTACTTTTTTGATTTCTTCATTTTTCAAAATAGTATTCAAAGTAATATAAACTTTAACACGATATTGATGAGCAAATTCAACAAGTTCAATGATATCTTCCATTGAATTACCAGCTTGAACTCTGGCACCAAAACGAGAATAACCAATATAAACGGCATCAGCGCCAGCTTTTATGGCTTTAATCGCTATATTTTTATTATTTGCAGGAACGAGAAGCTCAAATTCTGAAGCCTTCAAGTCTGTTCTTAAGTCCTTGTCTGATTTCAAGCGCATCAACCCCTAATTTACTTAAAGCCTTCATCGCAATAGAATCTGGCTGATTACATATAGCAATCAATAGGTCATCAGCTGTTGTTTTCTTTTTGTTTTGCGCATTAGCAATATTCCACGCATCCTCAAGAATCAGTTTTGCTCTTTGACTAAATGTTATTTCGCTACCAGCATAATCATCAGTTGTTCCAATAAGTCCTTCGATAATTTCTCTAGCATCTTTAACAATTACGCCTAAGTCTCTTAAAACTTCAGCTGCAACACTATTTGCCTCTAGAACAATACCTAAAAGTATTAGTTCACTACCAACAACATTGCTTCCAATTCTTCTTGCTTCTTGTTTTGCAAGTCGCATAATGAATAAAGTTTCATTTTTTTGTTTTTCAATTGGTTGCAATATTTTTTCTTCCAACGAGTACTCATTAACATTTAGTTCTCTCAAAATGTTGTATGCAATACCCTTCTTAGACTTCAATATACCAAGTATGATGTGTTCCGGTAATATAGCAGCACTACCCGCTTCTCTTACTATATCTAGTGCGCTCATCAATGTTTTTAAAGCATTAGGTGTAAATATAATTTGTTTATCTCCAAATTCAGCTTGTCTTGAAGAAATTTCTTTTAACTTTTCAGCAAAAATTTCTGCATTAACACCAAATTCAGATAAAATTTTTGATAATTCAGAGTCTGTATCTTCTAAGATAGATTGCATAATTTGCTCAGTACCCAGAATTTCATAGTCTGATGTTGAAAGTTTAGCAATTGCCCTATCAAATATTTTACTGCTTTCTGAGTTCTCAAGAAGAGTCGTAATGATATTATCAGCTCTATCATTTCTTCTTCTTTTTTCAATTACTTCAGGATGCTTAACTTGTTTTGGTTTTTTCTTTGAAAAAACGCTATAAAACATATCTTTTAGCTTATTAACATCTATTCCTTTTTCTTTCAAAACGTTTGTTAATTCTAATTTTGGATAATCCCAAATAGCAAGGAATAAATGTTCTGGTTTTACATAAGAATTCCCCAAAACCTTTGCTATTTCAAGCGTTTTTGTAAAAATATCTTTTGAAGAATCACTAAAAACAACAAACTCAACAGGTTTTACAACAGCACGTTTGTTTAAAAGGGTTTCAATATCTTTCTTTAAATCATCAATTTGAATTTTATAAATCGAAAAAGTCTTAACGATAATGCTATTTGTATCATTCAACAAAGCCAAAAGCAAATGTTCAGGATAAATTTTTTCGTGATTATACTCAATTGCATAAATTTGTGCTGATTTTACTACATCAATTGCTTTTTCAGTAAATTTTTCAAACAAGATGACGTCCCTTTTTTAATCTATACAAGAATTCTACCACATAACAGGACTTTTGTAATCATCTCTATATAATTTCTTCTGATATTGCTTTAACTACAGCCTGAACTCTATCGTCAACATCTAATTTTTGAAATATATTTGCGACATGAGCTTTAATAGTATATTTACTCACAAAAAGCTCACTTGCTATTTCAGAATTACTTTTTCCTTGAATTAACAGACACAAAACATCTTTTTCTCTTTTTGTTAACTTAAATTCAGTTCTCTTTCTTAGCGTTTTTCTTTCTTCTTCAAAAATATCAAACAAACTTGTTAATTCATCAGTCGGCTTAATTATTAAATTTAAATAACCATCATCTGTCTTTAAAACATCAAGTTCTTTTATAGTAAAAAGAACATTATCATTCTTTTTTTCGCTATGTTTTTTCATAACAAATCATCCACCCATATTCTAATTATTCTTCGACTTTATTATTTTGACACAAATTGGGCAAATGTTTTATAACGTATTTTCCTATGCAATTAATTTTCTAAAGATTTTTCATTTAAAGGTTGTGAAATCATAATACCCTCACCACCAATAATATTTACCTGTTTACCATCCAAATGCAAATAAACCTTTTTATCAGTATTATTTATCGCAGTCTTAATTAATTGCATCATCCTTGAATAAACACTATCAGTTCCGCCACCATATTGAAAATCAGAACTTAAATCAATAACAACCTTGTTACCTGATGTTTTAATGCCTAACAACTTTGTTGTTTTTGGAATTTCACTATATGCGCCCATTGATTTTTCAACCAAATTTGGACCTTTTAATAATTCATTTATTGCAACTTCTAATTTTGTATCTTTAATTGTAATTTCTCTTGTAACTTTTTTATAAATACCATTATCGTCTGAATCAAGCGCTAAAAAATACACATTAGCCAATTGTTTTTCAACACTTGGAGTTTGTTTTGTTGGTTCAACAGTTGGTTTTTTAACTGTTTCAGGTTCTTCTGTATTATTCTTTGGCAACTCAACTTTTGGCATTGTACCTATTGAAGAAAAGAACACTTCTATGTTACTTCCATACTTTTCCCTAATAAAAAAGAATGAAAGTAAAAGCAAAACTATTATTACTATTTTAGAAAAGTTACTCATTTCCCTCGCCAATATTTTTGTTAATTACCAAAACACCATTTGTCTTTATTTCGTTCCCATGAATTATTGCTTTTGTTATTAACAATTTGCAGAACTTTCCATTTGCAACATCAATTTCATATGCTATCGGATTTATTGTTGCTAACAAAGGAGCAATAATATCATTATTTATTATATTACTTTTTGAATCAAAAGTGATATTTCTTAATACAATTTTATTATTCTCAACAGAAATATCTGCCCTAAATTTAACATTTATAGGCTTTGACGAAAAAGGATTTTTAATAGGAATTGTAAAATTCAAGAACCCATTCTCAATTACAACAGTTGGAGTTTCAATAATACTTATTTTTCTTAACTCCCTTTGAAATTCTTCTGAATTTAAAACATTTTGAACATCTAAATTTGTAATTGTCCCTTCAAATTTTAAAGGAAGATTGATTGGGAAATAAACTTTTTTATTTAACTGCGTAATTTTATTATAGCCGCATATTGTTTGAGCATAAAAATTACTCATACTAAGTGCTCGATAGCGTAAATTTTTTGTTTTTAAAGTAAGTCCAGCAAACTCACCATTTTTCAACCTAGAAATATTAAATATTTCTAAATCAGCATTTATATTAGATTTGTAAAACTCATCATTTAAGACTTTCTCAATCGCAATTTCAACAATTTTTTTTGAAGCAAAATTCAAGCCTGTAATTTTATTTATAACACTTTCTTTTTCAATAATAGAAAGACTTTCAGAAGGACAAACAACATTATAATTTTGCGCATTTACAGGCAAAATCATAAAAAAAGATAATAACAGAACTAACTTTTTCATAATAAAACCTTCTTTGGTTGTATAAATTTTTTATCAGCTTGCGCTAACGCCACTACATTGGCTTCTTTCAACAATAAAATTTCGCCATTAACTTTGTACGTATTTTCAAATTTATTACCATTTAAAACCCTTTTAAAGTCCTCTGGTGAAATTTCTACTTGAGATAAAGAAAGTACGTTTTGTGGCTTTACTAAATTCTCAACAATTTCATCTTTTGAAAGAGTTTCGTTTAATTCTAAAGCATCATCAAGCTTCATTGAAGCCGCATCTGTCCTAGTTAACTCAAACATCACTGCACCACAACCTAAAACTTCTCCCAAATCATTAACTATAGTTCTAATATAAGTTCCTTTAGAACAAGAAATATCAAGTTTTAAAATCTGCTTTTCATAATCAAATTCAACAATTTCATTTTTGTATATTGTAATATTTCTAGCGGGAATATCATCAGGAATATTTCCACTTCTAGCCAATTCATACAATCTCTTTCCATTATAATGAACAGCAGAAAATGCTGGTGGAACCTGTTTTGTCTCACCTCTAAATTGAGGCAAAACCGCTTCAATTTCTTCTAGTATTACTTTTTTACAATCATTTTTGTGAATAACACCTTCTGTATCAAAAGTATCAGATGTCATTCCTAAATACATACCAACGCGGTAACTTTTATCACTTGGCAAATAATCAATAAGTTTTGACGCTTTACCAATTGCAACCGGCAAAACACCACTTGCCAATGGGTCTAATGTTCCAGCATGCCCAATCTGTTTAACACCGGTAATTTTTCGCAAAATTGAAATAACCTTGTGTGATGTTATACCAGAAGGTTTATTTACGTTTAAGAAACCGAACAAACTAAATCTCACCTCTTGAAATTTTATTAATTAATTCAGTTACGTGAGCACCACGTTCTAAAGAATTATCTGGAATAAATCTTAATTCTGGAGTTAATCTTAAACGAACACGTTTACCAACTTCATATCTTATTTTTGAAGTATTATCTGTAATAGCTTTTATAGTGTTTTCTTTATCTTTGTCAGCAGCAAGAACAGAATAATAAACTTTAGCAAAAGAGTTATCATGCGCCATTTCAATATCAGTAATAGAGACAACCCCATGTATTCTAGAATCTTTCAATTCTTTTTGGATGATGTCAGCAATTTCTTTCATTAAAGTTTTTCTTACACGTTCATTTCTAAGTGACATAGCAACTCCGATTATACTAATACTTGTCTTTCGATTTCTTCAGTTGTTGAAACTTTGATTATATCGCCTTCTTGCAAATCATTAAACTTAGCAAAAGAAATACCACATTCAAAGCCTTGAGCAACTTCTTTAA
>CAZNLZ010000060.1:0-7900 GCA_964574225.1 uncultured Muribaculaceae bacterium
TTTAAATTTAGATGAAACAATGCAATTATTAAAAATTGTTCAACCACACATTGACCCAGGTGAATTTACTAAAAATATTGGTTTATTAACTGAAGGTGCAAAAAAGAAATAAAAAATTAAAAAAGACCTGATAATTCAGGTCTTTTTTATTACGTAAATTAGATTGTTTTCGATGATAGTATTGTTAAAATCAACTCATTAATCCTATGCATTGGAAGAAGTGAGAATTTTGTTTTTTGAAACTTATATGTATCATTTTCTTCAATAAGTTCACCAATTTTAACACTATTTTTGTATATTATGCCATCTTGATATGTGTAAATTTGCTTATATTTATAGACGTTAATTTTATTGTCTATTTCTTCTGCTAATAAATCACCTTTTACGTTATAGATAAAATATCTTCCGTCTTTATTTGCAAGTAATACAGGTGTTGTGAATTTCCCTGATAAATTTTTAATTGTAATTTTATCATATTCAGCAGGAAGGATTCTTTTGTTAGATAATGAGCTTAAACCAATTTTCTTTTCATCACTTGTAACATAATATGTTTTGTTTTTTATTGTGATTGTTTTATCGCTTAACTCATTTTTTTCAATATTTAATTCTTCCAACTTATATGTCATTTTACTTTCATCTTCTAATTTTTTATAAGTTGATTTTAAATAGTTTGTTTTAATAATTGGTTTAATATCTCTCGCTAATAATGAAAGTGTTGTATCTTTACTAACGGTATATAGTTCTGTTTCAGGAACTATATCTCCAGTATTGTAATAAATTAAATTTTTTCCATCTTTTTTACCGACAATAAACTCTTCTTCATTGAATTTAGATACGTTAATTCTTTCATATTCAGTTTCTAAAATTACATTTCCGTAGTTATCAATTAGACCATATTTGTTGTTTTTGTATATCTTTAGGTAATCTCCTAAAAGTGAAACATCTGAAGCTGGGTACATCAAAGAATTACCATTTTCAGTATCTAAGAAAAAGAATCTGTCTTTTTGAGTTAGTTTAAACTTTGTTCCTGCTTCATTAAGTGGTGAAAAACTTGTCCAATTTTTAGAAAGTAGAAATTCTCCATCATCGCTTTTAAGTGAATAGAATTTATTATCGATTAAAACAAATTTTCTTGAACCCAAATCCGCAACAACAACTTCTGTAACTTCTTGAACTTTTTGTTCTTGCAGCGGTATTTCAGATATAACCATAATTTCATTTTCCGCAGCTTGAGTTTCTTCTGCAAAAACAGAAGGGCTAAATACAAGCAGACCAGATAATATCAAAAATAAAAAAGTCTTTTTCATTAAATCTTCCTTTCTTTTATTTGATAATATCATTTTTTTTTATAATTCTGCAAGCTAAATTATTGAAAAAATTATGTCTTTTATTTCTTCTGTAATGTCTGAAGAATAGGTAATATTGTCCGCAATAATTTTTGAAACTTTTGATTTTTTGTATTCTCCAAGGTGTCTTGTTCTATAAAAGTTTTCAATATTTTCACACATATTCGGATATATTCTTAAGTCATCAATAATCAACGGAGTTGCAGGTAAATATTCCTTGTTTAAAGAACGCTTTATTAGATTTTCAGATAAAATATCTTCAAATTCCCCATCTGAAATTACAATTATTTTGTCTTTTTTTAATAAATTTTTTGATAAAACTTTTGATATTTCAATCGCATCGTTATCAAATAAAAGAATAACTGGTATGTTTAATTTATCCTTTAATTTCATATAAAGCGAAGGACTCTTACTTTTTCCACCTGCACCAAGAATATAAATTCCATTTTCTTCAAAAGAATGTCCAAGTTTTCTTGCAAAAACAGGTAATAATATTTCTTCTGTAATTCCTTCAACAATTATAAGTTTTCTAATAGGAAATAAAGTCTTATTTTTTTTACTTGTTAAAATAATCTCATTATCATTTATTAAACTTGAACAGTGCTTTAAAAATTTAATATTTAATGGTGCTGAATTGTATTCAATTGATTGAAGTAATTCATTTATATATAAATTAGTATTAATTAGTTTCTTTGTTCTATTGTCTGTATTTTTAAATGTTTTATCAGTAAGATATTTTAAAATATTATTGTTGTTTTTTTTATTGATTTTTCCAAAAATATTTTCAATTGATTTATTCCATATTAGTTCAACAATTTTTGATAATTCATCACCAGAGATATTTTCTAGCTCTTTCTTTGAAAGTTTTGGACTAATAAGGCATTTAGTTACTATAGAAGAAAAAACTCTAAAAAATGATTCTTCTGGCAACTTAAAACGAGATAATCTATCTATGCTGATTATTAATTCTTCTTTTGTTAAAAACTTAAATTTATATCCCAAATCTTTTTTCATATTTAATAATAATATTACGAAAAAATAAAACAGGCTATTTGTAAAAGCCTGTTTTATTTTTATAAAAAATTAATTTATTTGCTTATTCGCTGTGTCCTGTCCATCTGTGATCAATATTTGAACCAGCTTCAGTTGCATCTAAGTGTGCATTAAATAAACTGATACCAAATGCTAGAGCAGCTGTACCAATACCTAAAATAGCGGCAGGTAGGTTTTTAGCTTTTGCTGCAACATCACCGCCAGCTTTTGCTAATTTTTTAGCATTTAAAGCATTAATAATTGTACTTCCTGTATAAACAACAGAACCACCAACAGCAGCACTTCCGATGCCTTTAAAAATACCTTTTGTATATGCCCCAATTGATGCAAACGCTTTTTTAATAGATGCTATTCCAGATTTAATAGAACCAAATAATCCTTTTTTCTCTTTTGGTTGTTTTGTTGAAAGTTCAACAGAATCTGCAGGTGTTGCAGGAATTACAGTCTGTGCTTGTTTCGCTTCCATCTTTTGCTCTGGAGCGCTAACTGGTACATTCATATTTACTTGATTTTCAAATCCAACAAATGGGCTTGTCATAATAATTACCTCACTTCTATGGTATATAGATAAAACATCTGAATGATTTTTTTTGACTATTTATGAGCATTTATGAATTTTTGTTAACAAGCTCATACATCTCTTTTACAGCTGTTTCCATACCAACAAAAATAGCTCTTGAAACAATACTGTGACCAATGTTTAATTCGTGTAATCCGTCGATTTCGTGCATTCTATGAACATTTTTATAGTTCAAACCGTGACCAGCATTAACAGTAAGACCTAATAAGTGAGCAAGAGATGTTGCTTGTTTTAGTTTATTAAATTCTGCTTCTTCATTTGATTTGCCAAATGCGTGAGAGTATGAACCTGTATGTAGTTCAATAAATTTAACTCCAACATCAGCAGCTGCACTAATTTGTTCTTTTTGTGGATCAATAAATAAACTTACTTCAATACCATTATCGTGCAATGGTTTTACAAACTCTCTTAATTTATCAACTTGGCTTGCAACGTCAAGACCACCTTCAGTTGTTAGTTCTTCTCTTTTTTCTGGAACAATACAGCAAGCGTGTGGAAGCAAATCAAGTGCTATTCTTTTCATTTCATAAGTTGCAGCCATTTCTAAATTAAGTCTGCATTTTATGTCATTTTTAAGCATAAATACATCGAAGTCTTGAATATGTCTTCTATCTTCACGCAGGTGTGCTGTAATGCCTCTAGCACCAGCATTTAAACAAGCAAGCGCAGCATCAATAACATTTGGTTCTAATTCTCCGCGAGCATTTCTTATTGTTGCTACGTGGTCAATATTTACGCCTAATAACATGATAATTCTCCAATCTGTATCTATTATAAAGAGAAATTATGTCTTTTACAATTTGTAAATCATAATTTTTTTTTACTAAATTATTTAATAATTTTGCCGATATTAAAGAAAAAAGGAAGATAAGTTGAATTTACAGTCTTTAAAAGAATATTTTATATCTTTTATTGAAGAAAAAATTAAAAGATGGAAAAACATATCATTGTGTTGGTTTTGAAGGCTATGATATGGATAGTGACGGCGAAATTGACTTTAAACCAAATAGCTGGGAAGAAGTTCAAAGATATTTCGTTAATGGTGGTGTAAGAAATCTTGGCAAATATGGCAATATGCAATGTCATAATTATTCAGAAATGTTAGGTCAATTTGTTCTTGGTGTTGCTCATCAAGAATTTGTACAAGCGTTATACGATGAAACAAATGTATCTGGTTTTGGTGATAAAGACTTAGCTGGTAATATGGGAAGACAAAGCGAGTGGAATCCACGAAACTTTGTTAAATGTGCTGCAAAAGATAGAAATGAAGAACGTGCAATTATTGAAAATGAACTTCAAAATGGCAGACCTTGTGTTATTCGTGTAGATGGATATTCACATTATGTTGCTGCTGTTGGGATTTCAGAGGATGGTGATATTTTAATTTGGGATTCATATGAAGGTGCAATGGAAAAACTAGCACGTTCATCAAATGATGATAATAATGATTCTGGACGTAAACTTGTAAAAACTGATGGCGTAAATGTTTATTGCGAAGGATATAGTTATCAATATAGTACAGCTGCTGCAATAGATTACTGGAGCTATGTTGGTAATTCAACAGAATATGCGCTTAAAAATGGATACTTATAATTAAGGTATTTACAATATAAATTTTAATGCTAACATATTCATGTATTCCTCAGTAGCTCAATGGCAGAGCATTCGGCTGTTAACCGAAGGGTTGTAGGTTCGAGTCCCACCTGAGGAGCCATTTAAAAAAGAACACCGTAAGGTGTTTTTTTTATGCATTTTTATTGTGGTGCGAGAACCGTTGGTTCTATACAAAGCGAAACGACGTAATGAAGTGAGGAGATTGAGCCTGTATGCGAAGGCAAAGCCATAGCTGTCCCGCGGATTTTGCGTAGGGTGAAGAGAACGAAGTGAAGGAACCTGAATAGGCGATAACCTGACGGAACGACAAAATTGCAAAAGCAATTTATAAGTGGATAGTAAAGGTTTAGCCTAAAGCAATAATCCAAGACAACCTGAGGAGTTTTTTATTAGAAGATGCGTAAGCCTCTTTTTTTGTAATGTTAAATACAATTAAATTTTAATATGCATTATTAAAGTTTTTCATATTTCTGCCGATAAATATGAAATGGTAAGTATTTAGGAGTGTTCAATGAATTCTGATTTTGAGAATTTACTAAAAACGTTTAACAAAACTCATGGTAATGCATTTCAGGGTATAAAGTCCGCAGATGGTGACTTAATTGAAAATGTTAATTTATTTGAGTGTGTTACTAATGGTGAAGAATTTAATGAACGATTAAAAGATAAAGAAACCTTTATTAAAAGCCTAATTGGACAATGGGGTGATAAGGCTATGACCGAAGAACAATTAGGAATACTTTTTGATACTCTATCTCAGTATGATGGTATTGATGGTATGAGCGAAGATGACCTAAAATGGCTTGCACAGCTATCTAGTGCAGAAGATAGCAAAAAAGTTATTGATGATAGTGACATTCAAGCATTTCTTGAGTTATGTCCAGAAGATATTCCTGAAGAAACAATGCCGACTATTGATACAACTCCAACAGAAGACACAACACCTACAGCTGATTCTACACCTACTGAAGAGGTAATACCAACAGAAGACACAACACCTACAGCTGATACAAATCTACCAGAAGATACAATTCCTACTGAAGATACTAATCCAACAATTGATACAGTACCTCCTGATACACCAACAGAAATACCAGATGAACCATCTTATGAAGAAGATAGTGATGGAATACTACTAGGCGGAAATTGGACTCCTAAAACTGATTATCGAAGTCAAAACAGGCTTAATATAGAAATGATATGGAATGCAATAACAGAAAAAGGTAACAAAGCCAATAATGTTAATGGAGAAATTGATATGCCTGCATTTCAAGGTAGTACTGGAGATTGTGTACTAATTTCCGGCATGTATGCTTATGCAAGCGATGATAAAGGCGCTCAATTAATAAAAGATTCTATTACTATAAATAAAGGACCTGATGGCGAAATTGAAAGCTATACTGTTGAATTTAAAGGTATTGGTGAAAGTTATACAATAACTGCAAAAGAACTAAAAAAAGCAACTAAGTTTAAACTTACTCGTGCATTAATGAACTGGGCAAAATATAGCAGTGGTGATGATGATATGGTTTTATTAGAACTTGCATATAAAAAGTGTGCAAATGAATCTAGTAATGAAAAACTACATTTCTCAAGAAGCGAAAAGAAGCTTAATGGAGTAGATTATAATAATCTTCACTATATGATGACCGGTAATTACCCGAAATATTATGAGCCTGAAGAGTTAATTGATGAATTAGAGGCTGGTAACTTATCAAATGATACAGTTGCCCAAATTGGTTTTGAAAAGGCTCAAAAAGTTAAAGATATTAATGGCGATAAAGTAAAACTTGCTGGCAGACACGCATATACTATTTCAGAAATTAATGATGAAACAGTTACATTGTTAAATCCTTGGAACACTGGTGAATCGATTATCTTATCAAGAGAAACATTTGAAGGATTGAAAAATTGTCACGTTTTGGCAGTTGATTTATCACCAAAAGAACAAGAAGAATAGTAGTTTATACAAGATGAAATTTTTTATAATTAAGTGTAGTTTAGCCTGCTACACTTAATTTTTTGTATTAAAATAATTGTTAGCGCAGTTGACTCTGCCGAACAAAATGATTAAGTATCATTTTGCGAGAGGTAGCATCACATTCTAATCAAAAAATGGGCGGTTAGCGCAGTTGGTAGCGCATCACATTGACATTGTGGGGGTCGCTGGTTCGAGTCCAGTACTGCCCACCATTTTTGTGGTTTAATATTATTATGCTAGTCAAAGGAATTAATTAATGCTTAACCAAGTAGAATCTATTTTATATCCATTTGTTTGCAAATTTAATGAATACTTATCTAATTATATTTTAGTATTTTTATTAATTGCTGTAGGCTTGTGGTACACATTTAAAACAAGATTTGTTCAAGTTAGATGTTTTGTGGAAGGTTTTAAAGCATTATTTGGTAAATCATCATTATTTGGTAAATCTGAAAAAGGAAGTATGACTTCTTTTCAAGCATTAGCAACTGCAATTGCTGCACAAGTTGGAACAGGTACAATTATAGGTTCATCTGGTGCCATTTTGATTGGAGGTCCTGGTTCAATATTTTGGATGTGGTTAATTGCATTTCTTGGAATGGCAACAATATATGCTGAAGCTACATTGGCCGTTGAAACAAGGGTTAAAAATGAGAATGGTGATATTAATGGTGGACCTGTTTATTATATTTTAAGGGCGTTTAAAGGTAAATTGGGCAAATTCTTAGCTGGATTCTTTGCAGTTGCAATAATATTGGCATTAGGTTTTATGGGCTGTATGGTGCAATCTAATTCAATAGCATTTTCTATGGAAACAGCATTTGGAATTCCAACTTGGTTGTTTGGGATTGTACTTGTAATTGTTTCAGCATTAATTTTTATTGGAGATATTAAAAGATTAGCATCTGTAACAGAAAAGCTTGTTCCTATAATGGCCGGTTTATTTATAATTGGTTGTTTAATTATTTTAGTTGTAAGAATTAAATATATTCCAGAAACCTTCTATATGATTTTTAAATATGCGTTCCAACCTCAGGCTATATTAGGCGGTGGTTTTTTTGCTGCATTTAGCGCTGCAGTTAGTCAGGGCGCAAAAAGAGGATTATTTGCGAATGAAGCTGGTCTTGGTTCAACACCTCATGCACACGCTCTTGCAAATGTTAAAACTCCGCACGAACAAGGTACAATTGCTATGATGGGTGTTTTTGTTGATACATTTATAATTATTACTTTAAATGCGCTTGTAATTATTTCTACTCTTTATACCCCAGACGGTTTGCTTGCTAATGGATACTTTGGTACAGCAGCAGAACTATTAACTAAAAC
>CAZNLZ010000061.1:0-7865 GCA_964574225.1 uncultured Muribaculaceae bacterium
AGTTTTGATAAGGCAATGGCACCCAATGAAGCTAATGAAATGTATGAATATTTTATTTCTAAAGTTAAAGAACAAAATATTCCAGTAAAAACAGGTGTTTTTGGAGCGCATATGGAAGTTAAACTTCTAAATAACGGACCAGTTACATTTGTTATTGATGCACCTATTTAGAATAACAATCAAACTGTGTTGTAACTGTAGCTGTTTTTCCGTCATCTTCAAAATAAGCACAATTAGCAAGATGTTGTCTCATTGCTTCTCTATATTGGTAGGCACTTGAATCTAAAGTTAAATTTAACATTCTTCCATTTACAGCTTCAAAGCCTTCTAGTCCTTTTTTTGTAAATCTTGTTGAACCATCAAAACAACCAGGATTACGTTCTTGAAGCGCATCACCAGTTATTTTTCGATTTGGAGTAATTGTACGACCAACATCTTTACTAGCTAATGCATAAGCTTGATTTGTTGTAGTGGCAAGTCTTCCTGCTGTCATATTTCTAATTTTTTCAGTTGGATAAAAAGGTGCTTCATGCTTACCCATAAAACTTACATTTGAAATCATTTTAGAGAACTCCTTATTATATTAATTTAGACCTGAAGATACAAAACAACTGAAGATTATAAATTGCCTTTTGTAAACAAATTTGTAAACTTGCCGTTCATAACATCCATCAAACCTTTATCTGTAAGCTTTAATTCAGGTATTACCGATAACGACAAAAATGCCATTGTCATAAATGGTTCTTCTAATGAACACCCAATAATTTTTTCACCTTGCTTAAGTTCTTGCGCCTTTTGAATAACTTCAGATGAAGATTGTTCTGACATCAAACCAGCAATAGGAAGTTCTAGTTTTGCAACAACGTCTCCATTATTAACAATAACTTTTCCACCTTGAGATTTTACAAGTTCTTTTATTGCCTTTAACATATCATCATCATTTGTACCAATAACAATCATATTATGTGAATCGTGCGCAACTGTTGAAGCAATAGCACCAGACTTAAGTCCAAAACCTTTAACAAAGCCTTTACCTATATTTCCACTTGCTTTATGTCTTTCAATAACAAGTATTTTTAATACATCATCATCAACATTAGAAACAGCATAGCCATCTTCAACATTTATTTTAGCTTCAACTGCTTTTGTAACAAGCAAACCAGAAGTTACCTCAATCGCTTTTACGAATTTACCTTCTGCTTTAATTTTTAAATCATCTTTATCCAACCAACGAATATTAACAGTACCACGAAGAGAAGAAAGTGTTTTTTCTTTAACAGAAACTACCATTTCTCCATTTTGAGCAACAACCTCTCCATTTTTTATTACTGTTTGTGGTTTAAAATCTTCTAGATTATCAAGAAGCAACATATCAGCTCTATATCCAGGTGCAATTGCACCAAGATTTTTTATTCCAAAATACTCAGCAGTATTTAAACTTGCCATTTGTACTGCTTTTACTGGCGAAACACCATTTTTTACAACTCTAGATACCATTTCATTAATATGTTCTTTTAAAGCCCAAGGGTATCTATCATCAGTAACAAAAATACATTTACGAGTTGGACAATCTTTTAAAACAGGAATTAAAGCATCCAAATCTTTAGCTGCACTACCTTCTCTAATCATTATATACATTCCAAGTCTTAATTTTTCAATAGCTTCTTCTGGAATAGTACATTCATGGTCAGAACTAACACCAGCGGCCACATATGCACATAAATCTTTATTAGATAAATAAGGTGCATGCCCGTCAATTCGTTTTCTTTTATCCAAACCTAACTTTATCTTAGAAAGAACTTCACTATCTAAATTAATAACACCAGGGAAATTCATCATCTCTGCAATCCCCAAAACCCAAGGGCTATCAATTAACATAGATAAATCATAACTATTAAGTTCAAAACCTGATGTTTCATATGGAGAAGCTGGTACACAAGAAGGTAACATCATATAAACATCTAAAGGTAAATCTTTAGATGCTTCTCGCATAAAACTAATACCATGTAAACCAATAACATTTGAAATTTCATGTGGATCTGCAACCACAGACGTTGTTCCAGAAGGAACAACCATTTTGGCAAATTCAGAAGGCAACAACATTGAACTTTCAATATGAACGTGTCCATCAATAAACGAAGGTGAAATATACTTTCCTTTTGCATCTATTTCTTTTTCACCAATATAACCACGTCCAACGCCAGCAATTATACCGTCTTTTATAGCAACATCAGCCTGATAAATTTCTTCAGACAAAACATTAATTATCTGTGCATTTTTAATAACTAAATCTGCTTTTTCATCACCTTTTGCAGCTTTTATAATATTTTCTAGCGCCATAGTTCCCTCTTTTTTAACATGTTAACATAATATTAAATTTTGTAAAAACTTAAAAAGAATATTAGACATTTTTTTTATTAGGAGAGTTAAAGTAAAAGCGAAGTGTTCAATAATTATTTGTGTATATTATAATATACTCAAGAGTAAGGAAAAAATATGAGAATATCCCCTATAAGTTTTGGCATAAATCAAATCGAGAAACATTCTGAGACTGTAGCATTTGTTCCAACGACTGTAAGACATAACTCTTTAGCAGATATGGAATTTAACATAATAGCAGACAAAATCAGATGCCAAAACTTACAAAATCAAATGAATGTTAGATTAATGAATTTAAAACGCAACTTAAATAGTTGTATGGCACAAAACCTATATAAGCAATAACACATAAACTACACAATTTCACAAAAAGGAAGCCCAAAAGGCTTCTTTTTTTTGTTGACTTTTCCGTAGTATTCCTTAAATAGAAAAAAGGTAAGATAGAATTTTTGTTAACTTTTGTTAACAAATCAAAACAAAAACTAAAGTAAAACCCAAATTAGGTCGATTAACCTGTTAAGGAAAAATTAACAATGGAGAAAAGACAATGGGCTTAGCGGCTTCACAAGCAAGATTTTTAGGTATAACTGCAAGAAAATCAAACATAGAATATGAAGGTCAACAAGTAAACCAACAACGTACAGCGTTAGCGGAAGAAGTTAACTCTTTGTATAGCAAATTGCTTTCATTAGAAGTACCTGTTGCACCAGATACAACACAATTCTATGAAACAAATTATTCATTCAGTATTTCTGATACAACTCACAGTAAAAATGGTGAGTATATCATTGATAACTATTTCTTAGGACCAGATGGCGTAACTTACAACATTAGCGGTTCTCGTACTTTTGATAAATTAGTTGCAGAACAATCAACATTGTTTGGTTCTCAATGGTCAATCGAAGGTGATGATGCAACTGGTTATACATTAGTTGATGGCAAAAATCCAACTGCAGCTCCATATGCTTTAACAAAAGTAGATGATCCAACTGAAATGATTGAACTTATCAACTCAAATCCAAGCTTACAACACGTAGATGCAACTCAAGGATTGTATTACTACTTAGATGAAAAGAAACAACCACATTATATTTCTGAAGCAGATGTAAAAAGTACTACAGTTGGTAGAAATTTAACTTCTTACATCCAAACAGAAAAATCAGTGGAAGAACCATTCTACGCTGAAGGAGCAACAATTACATTTGACGACAATGGAAGAATGGAATCAATTAATTTTGCTGAATACACAGGTTTAGAAGTTGATACAACAAGAACTTATAATACCGAAGGTTATGATGCAGCTCTTAGAGATTACACAATGAGCAAAGATGAATACGACAAATTAGTTGCTGACTTAAATGCTCAAACAGAATCTCTACAACAAGAAGATAAGATTCTTGAATTAAGATTAAACCAAATCGATACAGAGCAAAACGAGCTTCAAACAGAATTAGAAGCAGTTAAAGCAATTCTTGATAAAAACATTGAAAATACATTCAATACATTCTCATAGAAATTTTGACTTCTTTCAATGGAAAATTAAAAACAAATTAAGCAGGTTAGTAAACACAAGTAAACACGTAAGGAAAATAAAAGATGAGTTACAAAAATGATAGTTATTTGGTTATATCAAATAAATATGGCGGATTAAGCGGCGACGCAAAAGCTATGTTATTTGAAACTTATGACCTTTTAAGAGATATCACAGTTAGTGGTAGCGCATCTGACGGTGCTGGTTTCGGTACAGCTGGTAGCTTCTTATGGAAGATTGCTAGTATGATTTCACCAAGCTCATTCATGTCAACAATGGGTGGTGGCACAGCATTAAATATTCCTGGTACTTCATATTGGTCACCAAGCAATATGACAACAGGTGTTAACTCTGCTTTTGGTATTGGTTCATTATCTCAATACACAGGTTTCACTGGTGGTGCTAGTTCAATCGTTCAAGGTTTTGGCACATCTGGTGAAGAAGGATATATGACAGGTGGTGCTTCAACATTAACATCTGTTTCTGAAATCGCAAGTTCTGCTGGTGTTAACGCATTAGGTTACACAGCTGGTATGGCTTCTGGTTTCGGTTTTGGCGATAGCTTCTTATTACCTGCAGCTGGTGTTGTTTCTGGTTTCGGTGGTATTTTACAAGCTATGTCTCCATACTTAGATGAATTTGGTTTAGGCACAACTCTTATTGGTAACTTATTACAAGGTATTTCTAGCGCACCTTTAGCTGCTTACCAAAAAGTAACAAGTAATATTTTATCTAACGCAGATACAATCTTACAAAATAAAGTTAAAAACATTGAAACTGTATGTAAAATGTTAGACGCTCAAAACGACGTTGTTAAAAAGATGTTAAAAGACGATATCGAAGGTATGAGCGACAAAATTCAAAATATGTAAACTCCTTACACTTACACTTATACAACAAAGCCCTCTTTTCAAGAGGGCTTTAATTTTAATAACTTAAAAGTCAAGAAACATATTCAAACTTTTCAGTTAACAGTCCGCGTTTTTCTGCTTCATTTGCTTCTTTTTCTGTCATTGGACCACTAGAACGTAATATTCTAGCTGCTTCCTCACATTTTTTTACCAATGGATTTTGTTTGCTAAATCCATTCATTAACATACCACCAGCTAATGCTTTAGGGACATTTAATCCATAACCATTTGATAGTTGTGAATGATAAAATCTTTCATAATCAGCCGGAATTCTCACTGCCCAATTATCAGGGCTAGATTTTCCTGAAATATTTATTCTTTGCGCCATACCAAACATATCTGGCAAAGTGAAGAACTGTTTTGATGTAGAAAAGATTTCCGCAAATTTTGAATTACGGAAATTCTCGTATTTATCTGAATTTGCAAACGCAAAATCACTCTGTGGTGTACCATAGTTTGTTAACATATCACGACTATGCACACTTCTTTTTCCTTCATCTTTAGCTAAATTTACAAGAGAATCATTGTCGTGACAACCAACACCAACATAGAAATTATCTCGTTGATAACCTTTTTCCATAAATTTTCTAGGGTTTTCATCATATTCTGCATACGCAGTTGTATAAAGATGAGGATACTTATTTAATGTCATTTCTCTACTTTTGCCAGCAGACATACCAACAAGCTCAAGCATAATATTATCAGAAGTTGCTCTTCCTTTTGCAGCAGCTTTTATAATATTAAAAATTGTCATATTTATTTCTGGCAATTGAACTGGATTATAATTACCATTTACAGCTTCATACACAAATGGAGTTACAAACTGCCAAG
Organism: uncultured Muribaculaceae bacterium; assembly: GCA_964574225.1. Classification (GTDB taxonomy): domain Bacteria; phylum Cyanobacteriota; class Vampirovibrionia; order Gastranaerophilales; family Gastranaerophilaceae; genus Avigastranaerophilus. The sequence goes on from CAZNLZ010000061.1 coordinate 5,653, forward strand.
CAGCATCAACTCTTATTCCGTCATAACGTTTAAAGAATTGTTCATATTTATCAAAAAGAAGTTTACCAGTTGAACCAAGTTTTGATGTGTCACCATCTTCAGTACATTCACCAAGTTTTGTGTAGTCTAGTGCTGGTAGTCCCCAAGTTTGAATTCCATTTGTTTCCGGACAATTTGGGTCTGGTCCACCATAGAATAAATTTTCTCTAAAGCAGTCTTTATTAGCCCACATTTCACTTTGAGAAAATCCGATTAAACAATCACCATATATTTGGATATTACTTCCATTTAAAAACTCATGGCTTTCTTTTTGTTGTTTATCAGCAATAAACTGAACAAAATTTTCAAATTCAATTTCTTCTGCATATTCAGATTTTATCTCGTTAATACGATATTTTCGTACGTTTTCTGGTGTCGATTCGTCAAATAAATTTGAATCTAATTCACTCCACTGTGAAAAATCTTGCGTTCCATAGTGTTTTGAAAATGCAACAAATAAGCTTTCTTTTTCTAGCCAATTAGCATTTTCAGCTTTAAAATCAACAAATTCACCTTGCAAATGTGAATTTTTGAAATTTGAATATGCCAATCTTAAGGCTTTTTCTTGAGCAGGAAGTGCATATTCATAATTAGTTCTAAAACTTCTTTGTTTTTTATCTGCTGGATATTTTTCATCTAAATCTGTCACTACTTTTTTAGGCAAGATTGAGCCATACTCTGGGGTTGTCAATTTTGATAAATCAATAATATGTTCACCATAAGCAAAAGTTGTACCAGAATATGGAGAACGATTTCCCATTTGAATTTTACCTTGAGGTTGTAATTGTATTGAATTAATACCTGTCATTTCTTTAATAAAAGAAATAAAACCCTTCATTGAATCAGACCACGTCGTTCCAATTGCGGTATCTTCACCAACCTTAGATGGAACATTAAAGTCAAAAATTATTGCAGAAGTATCTTTTATATCAAGTTCTTTTCTTGCATCTTTCAATAGAGCAGAATATGCCTTTTTCTCACTAGTTGTAAAGGCGCGACCAAAATTATAATTATATGCAGACTGGGAGATTTTCATTTTATAAACCTTTATAGGTTACAAAACTCCTCAAAACCTTTTTTGCTAAATTATTCTATAACAAGTTTATAAATCTTATTCTTATTTTCACCATACAATTTGGAAATTATTTTGGAAATATCTTTAGGCGAAAAACCTTCGTGTTTTAATATATTTATTTTTTCTTTAAGCTCTTCATCAGATACATCATCTTGGTCTTGAGCATATAGCATAACTACAATTTCACCTTTTAATGTATTATGCTCATAATATTCAATTACTTCTTGAACTGTGCCAATTTTAATTTCTTCAAACATTTTTGTAAGTTCGCGCCCAACAGCAATTTTTCTATTTGAGTCAATATTTGTCAATGTTTCTATTAAGCGATTTGGAGATTCATAAAAAACACAATTTGTGTGTTTATATTTTGATAAAATCTCATCTTGTTGTTTTTTATTGCGTGGAATAAAACCAATAAAAGCGTACTCTTCATTATTTCTTGGCAATTGGCTCAAAAAAGTAGTAACTGCACAAGCACCGGGAAGCGAAGTTGTTTCAATATTTTTATCTCTCAATTCTTTAATCAAGACACTACCAGGGTCAGATATACCTGGTGTACCCGCATCAGAGACTAAAGCAACCGTTTTCCCTTCTTCAATTAAAGAAATAATTTTCTCGCTTCTTTCTTTTTCGTTAAACTTATGGCAATCAAAAAGTCTTGCACCAAAACCATACTTATCAGCAAGAACACGAGTAACTCTAGTATCTTCACAAGCAATAAAATCAACTGTTTTCAAAACATCTATTGCACGCAAAGTAATATCACTTAAGTTTCCGATTGGAGTTGCTACAATATAAAATTGGGCAGACATTTCTATCTACCTTTTCTTGCAATAGGATTTGTTGCAACATTTGCAAATGTTTTATTTAACCCTGTCACATCTAACATTCTGCTAACATTTGGATTTACATTACTAATAGAAAGAGATTTATTATTTAAAAGAGCAACTTTTTGCATATTTAATAACGTAGTTATTGCTTTCATATCAATATTTTCAATGTTCGAAAAATCAAGAACTATATTTCCTGATTTTTCAAACTCATTGTTATCAATGTTTCTAATATTTTGAAATACTTCCGTTGCTCTTAATACCTGCAT
>CAZNLZ010000062.1:0-7858 GCA_964574225.1 uncultured Muribaculaceae bacterium
GTGCCTCTTTGTGTTTTTTTTAGAGTTGTAAGTTCCTTTCTTATTAACTGCTTACTCTTATATAAAGTTTTTTTTTCGGGTTGAATTGCTTTTTATCTAATTCCCCTGTTAATAAAAGTTAATAATTTCCAAAAATGTCTAAATTTCTTGGCTTTTTTGTCGATATAACTGGTTGTATATTCAAAAGGAGAAAGATTTGACTTCAGAGATCAATTCAACAACAAGTTGGGCACAATTGATGAAGTTGGCATCCCAAGTAACAGGGAAGTCAAATTTAAGCACTGAAGAATTACAGAAATTACTCGAAGATGCAGACAAAAACGGAGATGGGATACTAGAGCTTCAAGAATTCAAAGACGCATTTTTAACAGCGGAAGAATATATGAAGCTAGAAGAAGAATTTTTAGAAGCATTTGAAGAAATATCAAAGCTTGATAAGGATAATACATCAATATCAGAGTCAGATATAGAGAATGCAATAAAAGAATATGACGCAAGCTTGGAAGTAGAACCACCACCATCAAACAGCGGCGGAGGCGGCGGAAGCTTTGGCGGAAGCAATGGCGGAAATAATGGTGGAGATAAGCAAACAACAGAAGACTTATCAAAGAAAGAACTGCCAGAATTAAAAGCAGAACGATCAGAATTATTAACAGATATAGGTTCAAAGAGGGCTGAGAAAGATCAAGCAATTGAAGCAGCTAATTTGGATATAGAAACAAAACAGCAAGCATTTGATGATGCAACAGAAGCATTTAATGAATTAATACAAGAGAAAATAGAAGCAGAAGAAACAACAAACGAGTATGCAAAAGAAGTAGATATATATGAAGACCAAAAGAATGCAATAAACTCAGAAATCAGTAACCAAGAAAGCGTGGTAAGTGAGGCAACATCATTAGTATCAACAATAAGTGGAGAGTTGTCATCATTAGTAGCGCCACCAGAAACGATAGAGTATTACAACGAAGAAACAAAAACAACAGAAAGCAAGAGAAACCCAGCGTATGACGCGTATCTTGCTCAAAAAGCTGCGTTAGAAGCAGAGTTAGCGCAAGCAGAAGCAGATTTGGCAGAACAAGAAGCAACATTGCAATCATTAGAGGCTGATTTAGTAGAAACAGAAGCAACATTAATGGAAGCAATAAATGCGTATATGAAAGCAGAAGAAGAAGCAGGAACATTAACGCAAGAAGAAAGAGATATAAAAACAAAGATAGATGAGGCTTCAGAGACATATCATACAGCAGTATTTACGAAGGTAGATATAGAAGCAACATTTGATAAAGAAATAGATGCAATGCAAGACCAGTTGGTTGCGTATAATGATGCAATAACAGAAAAAGAATTAGAATTGCCAGAGGGTTATGGAGTAGAAGATGGAAAAATAACCAATGGTGAAAATAATTTAGTCCAATTGGGAGAAGAAGACCTTCCAGAGGGATATAAAATAGACGGAACATCAATAAAAGACGCAGAAGGTAATATAGTTGGAATGGTAACCGGAGAAGGTGAAAACCAACAATTATACTTGACAGAAGAGATAGAACCTCCATCAAAAGGATATGGAGAAGTATATAACTTGGCGAGAGCAATGTTCGAATTGACAATGGATCCAGGAGATGAACCAGTGGCACCATTGTGGGAACAAGTATTTGGTCAAGAATTCTCATCAGAAGATATGGCGAAGATAGAAGAGCTATATAATGGATTTGTGGCAGAATATAACGAGAAGTTAGAAGAAGGCGAAGTAGCAGCAAATGAGTACTTAACACAGGCTGAAAAAGAATTGTCTGGAAGTGATGCTGCAAAAGAAGTATATCAAAACATAGTAGAGACATTAGATAGAGCCGACAATAAAATAGAAGTAAAACCAGATACATTCGAGACATATTTAGAAGGAAAGAATGTAGATATAGTGAATGCAAGTCCAGAAGAATTAGAAGCATATTTGGAAGAGTATGTAGCGGATAAATATGATACAGGATATAACGAAGGCTATTATCCACCAGTAACAGAAGAAAGCTTAGCGAAATATTTAGGCGAAGGTGGATTGGAAGCGTTAGCAGAAGCAGATGAAAGTCAAGTACAAGCGAAAATAGCGAATATATTAAACGATGAAGAATTAAGTCCATATGAACAAATGCAGATGATAACAGCGATAAAAGAGTATAGCGCAGATGCTAAGTCATATGTGGATAATTATTTCAAGAAAGATGATACGTACTTCTATGAGAAATTAGAAGAGATGTCAACAGCAACAAATGAAGATGGAACACCGAAATATACGCAAGAAGACAAGTTAGAATTCTTACGTCAATATAAGGGCGTAGATAGTGGAAGCGGCGTGTTGGAAGCTGCAAAAGAGAATGAGGCATATTTACAAACAATATTGTCATTATATGAAGGCGCAACAACAGCGGAAGAGAAGAGCGAGTTAGATACATATGTATCAGCGAGCGCATTAGTTGATGTTGTGAATGAAAAATATACCGGAGAAGAAGCAGGGAAATACACAGAAATGTTATTTGAAGCCTCATTAGCCGATACATTATCTGCTGATGGTAAATTATCAACTAATCCAGAAGATTATGGATTGTCTTCAGATGATGCCACATCTTTAAAAGATAAATATGTCAATGGAAGTGGTTCAACATCTGATAAAGTTAATAATGTTTTAGAAGCACTAGAAAAAGGTGAAATAACTCAATCAGCTGCTCAATATGTTGTAAGTTCATTATTTGGTGGCGACCCAACAAAAATTTCTGGTATTCAAAATGTTGGCAATGATAATACCGTGAAAGAAATATTTAAATTATTTGATTCAAAACCATATGCAGCATTTGGCGATGGCGTTAAACTTACTGACCCTAAATATATAGTTGATGGTGATTATCACTATATGCTAATGGGACCAGAAAATGTTGATCCAAATCAACCTTTACCATTAATTGTTTATTTGGGTGGTTCTGGTGAATATAAAGCCGGTGAATATGGTACTGTTGGTACATATGATAGAAATGGCAATGGTACAATAGAAGAACACGAAGTTAAATATAACTCTCCTGGTACAATTCTTTCAGGTTGGAACTTAGAAGACTTTAATGGTTATGTAATTGCACCTTCTTTAGATGGTGTTGCAGCTAGTGAATGGGCAACTAAGACTGCTGAAGAATATGTACGTGGAATAGTTGAGTCGTTCTCTGAAACTCATAATGTTAATGCTGATATGATTTTTGTTGGTGGACACTCTCTAGGTGGTATTGGTGCATTCTATATGGCTGATAAAGCTGATGACATATTCTCTAAGGCATTTGTATTAAGTGGTTACGGACATGGATCTTACAATATTGCCGATATTGATATGCCAATAATTGGTTATAATGGTGTTTCTGACTCTGGATTTATGTCTAATCAGTTTGCAAAACAATTTGGTGCTGATAACCTTGTAAATGTTAAAACAACGCACGGTGCCGTACCTGTTAATGCCTTCCAAAGAGATGCAGATGGTAATGGACGTTCTGATTTATTTGAATGGTTATTAGAAGGAAAAGAACTTCCTACAAATTCAGATGAATATTAATATTAAAAAAACGGCTTATAATTAAGCCGTTTTTATTATTATAATACTTGTTTTTCTTAGTAGTCTGATATTGATTCTGAATCTTCTTCTTCATCTTCTTTTGTGTAGTTAGTATCAAAATCATCTGGCAACATATCGTTATCAGGCCATACAGTTGTTTCATCTGCACGAGTTGCTGCTAAGTTTTCACTTGCTGAAAAGTCAGAGTTTGATAAGTCTGCTTCTTTAACAATACATCCAGCCATATCAGCGTCGGTAAAGTTACAATAACTAACGGTTGCATAGCTAAAGTCTGTTCCATTTAGTACTGCTTCTGAAAAATCACATTCTACTAAGTTTGCACGTGTAAATTCTGCGGCATTTAAATCTGCGCCTGTAAAATTAACGTTAGATAGATGTGCATCAACAAAAGATGTACCAGCTAATTCTGTGTTAGATAAATCTATTTCTTCAAGGTTTGTATTTGAAAAATCTAATTCTGTTAAATCTAGTTCTTCATCTAACCCTTTTTTAAATTCATTGTATTCTTCAGGATTTTTGACAATTAATTCTGCAAGTTCTTCTTTTGAATACATATAATCTCCTTTTTGTTTTCTCTTTCTATAAATTTACTAACCCTATTGCTATTCCACAAAACAATATTTTTATAACATTTTAACTTTTTTGCAATAATCGCGCAATTTTTTTTTATAAAAATACTTTATATATCCATAGGGTAGGTTTTATTAGGTACAGTCTTGAATATTTTTCCAAATATAAAGTCTAATATACTTGTCAATGGTAATCAATCGCAATTATCTCAGCTTAATTCTGCTGGTTTAAATGCCGATTTTTATCAAAAAGGTTCTTTAAATGCAAAACCTTCTTCTTATGTTACTGTACCAACATCTAAGCAGTTATATCCTCAACAATTATTGAGATTTTATGCGCAAAAAGATATTGCGCAAAATCTCTTGAATTCTAATCCTGTGTTGATAGAAAAATTAAAAGCTAATGGCTTGGAAGCCACAGTTCATCCCGAAAGTATTACAAATATTTCAACTTCTCATTTAAGAACAACAACAGCATATGCTCTACAAATAGCAAATAAAATGAACTTATCAAGTGCTGATAAGAAAACATTAGAGCAAGCTTGTGTATTCCATGATTTTGGAAAAATTTTAATTCCTACAGACATTTTGAATAAACCTGGGGAATTAACTCCTGAAGAAAAGAAGGTTATGGATTTGCACGCAGATTTTGGTTATGAGTTATTATCAAATACAAATATAAATAAAAGAGTTTTAAATTTAATTAAAAACCATCACATGCCGCAGGCAGCAAACAATGATATATTGGGGCAAATACTGTCTGTCGCTGATATTTATTCGGCGCTTAGAGAACAAAGGAGTTATAAACAGCCTTTGACACCGAAAGAAGCAATTCAAATCTTAGACCAAAAAGCTCAAAATGGCGAAGTAAGTACAGAAGTAGTGAATACACTAAAATCAGTTATTGTTAATTCACTTGCGGCATAAACAATAAAAAGAACCTCTTAATGAGGTTCTTTTATTTTTTAAATTTAATTTGAAATTAAACAGCTCTTGTTACTTTACCTGCTCTTAAGCAAGAAGTACAAACTTTAACTCTTTTAACTGTACCATTTTCTACAATTTTTACTGATTGTAGGTTTGGGCTTTGTCTATATACATGGTGTTTATGAGAGAATGAAAGTTTTGCTGCTTTCAATGGTTTTTTTCCGCAAACTGCGCATTCAACTGACATTTTATATTTCCTTTCAAATAATGTTTATAGCTTGATAATAAAAGAAAAAAAACTAATAATCAAGCCCCTTTTATATTTTATATTAAATAATCTAAACAAAAGTTGTTTTAAAATGGTAAATATCTTGTATTTTTAATACAATGTTTAAGTACGGGATATTGGTTCATGAACACAAATATAAAAACAGTTAGAGAAAAAATTGAAGATCGAGAAAAATTATTTCTTTCCCCATTAGCTACAAAAAGTAGTGAAACGAAAGGCAGAAAAAAGGAAGAAGCACCTTGTCCTTTGCGTACAGAATTTCAAAGAGACAGAGATAGAATTCTTCACTCAAAGGCATTTAGACGTTTAAAACATAAAACTCAAGTTTTCTTTTCACCTTATGATGATCATTTCCGTACTCGTATGACTCATACATTAGAAGTGTCTCAAATTGCAAGAACAATTGCTCGTGCTTTGGATTTGAACGAAGATTTAACTGAAGCAATTGCACTTGGTCATGATTTGGGTCACACTCCTTTTGGACACAGTGGAGAACGTGTTTTAAATGAACTTATGCCAGAAGGTTATTTCCATAATGTTCAAAGTGTTAGAGTCGTTGAGTTTATTGAAAATCTTAATCTGACGCAAGAAACATTAGATGGCATTTTAAATCATTCTTATGACTTTTTACCTTCAACTTTAGAAGGTCAGGTTGTTAGAATCTCTGATAAAATTGCATATATTAATCACGATATTCAAGATGCTATTCGTGCCAATATAATCAGAACTGATAATATCCCAAAGGAAAGCGTTGAATATTTTTCTACTACAAATAGAATAAGACTTACTAAACTTGTAAATGACATAGTTCAAAATAGTTATGGAAAAGATAAAATTTCTATGTCAGAGGAATGCTTTAATCAATTTGTTAATCTTAGAACTTGGATGTTTGAGCATGTTTATACAAATTCTCCTGTTAAAGCAGCTGAAGATAAAGCTCAGAACGTAATAAGAAGGTTATTCGAATTTTATTGCAAAGAATTAAAACGAACATTTCCATCTTCTACTGATGAGCAGGTTAGACGCACTGTTTGCGATTATGTTTCTGGGATGACAGATAGATATGTATTAATTAAATTTGAAGAAAATTTCTTGCCATCACCTTTAATACAAAAAAATCAAGATGAGTTCTTGTTTAAATTAGCTGAAATGAACGGACTTGAACAATAATAATGACAACTAATAAAACATACACTGAGGTTATTGATGAAATAAGAAACCGTCTAGATATTTTAGATGTTGTTCAGTCTCGTGTTGTTTTAAAGAAAAAGGGTGCTAATTATTGGGGCTGTTGTCCTTTTCACAATGAAAAAACACCTTCTTTTTCTGTTAATGTACAAAAAGGTATTTATAAATGCTTTGGTTGTGGTGAAGGTGGCGATGCGATTAGCTTCTTAATGAAGATAAATAATCAAAGTTTTTCTGATGTTATTAGAGATTTGGCTCAACAATTTAATATTGAATTACCTTCATCAAAAGGCGATTCAAAACAATTTAATGAAGATAAATTAAATGTTAAAAATCTTCTTGCTAAAACTTGTGATTATTATCATGAAAATCTTTTTAATGTTCCAGAGGCTAAAGGTGCTTTAGATTATCTTTTAAAACGTGGAATTACAAAAGAAATTATTGATGAATATAAAATAGGTTATTCAAAAAAAGGTTATACAGACCTTCAGACTCATTTTAAGGCGGAGTTTACGCCTAATATAATGGAGAAGTCGGGTCTTACTGTAAAAACTGAAAAAGGGGATGTTGTTGACCGCTTTCGTCATAGAATTATGATTCCAATTCGTGATGAAGCTGGAAATGTTATTGCATTTGGTGCTAGAGCAATTGATGAAGGACAAAATCCTAAGTATTTAAATTCTCCTGATACTATTTTTTATAATAAAAGTCGTGTCTTATATGGCATTGATAAAGCAAAAAATAAAATGATTGAAGATGATTATGTAGTAATCATGGAAGGTTATTTTGATGTAATATCTGCTCAAGCTGCTGGTCTTAAAAATGCTGTTGCATCCTGTGGTACTGCGCTTACGGTTGATCATGTTCGCATGATTGCAAAATATTCTAAATCTAGAAGAATATTCTTGGCGTTTGATACTGATAGTGCTGGATTAAAAGCTACGCAAAGAAGTACAGAGGTTATTAAAGAGGCTTTTGTTGGTCTTGGAAATCTAAAAATATTTGACCAAAATTATTCAGGACTTGCTGACGATAAATATACGTGCGAAATTCGTGTTGTTGCGCCATTTGATAGTAAAGACCCTGATGAATATATTAGAGAAAATGGTATTGAACAGTATAAAAAGTACATAAAAAAAGCACCTTTATTGTTAGATTTTCAACTTGAGCAATCTTTGAAAGAATATAAACCAGATTTTTCTCCAACAGATAAGTTAAATCTTGTTAAAAAAATCATGCCTTTAATCGAGGAAATTCCAAATAATATCATTCAAAATGAAT
>CAZNLZ010000063.1:0-7789 GCA_964574225.1 uncultured Muribaculaceae bacterium
AATGGCTGCTTCTGGTTTTTAATTTTTTGTTGTAAAATATTCAGAGGAAAAGGATTATTATGAAATTTACATCATCTTTTAAAGTCGGAATACTTGCACTATCAGCAATTGTTATATTAATATTTACAGTTCTTTGGGTTAACGGCAAAGCAATTTCTAATGCTGAAAGAATAACTGTTAGTTTCAAAGACGTTAATGGTATGAGAGAAGGTAGTGGCGTTCAAATGATGGGCGTTAGAATTGGTCAAGTTGAAGAAATCATACCAAGACTTGATTCATCAAACAGCTATGTTGATGTTAAATTCGTTATTACAGAACCAAATGTTACAATACCTAGAGCATCAGAATTATCTATTCAACAATCTGGTATTATTGGTGAGCAATTCCTTGAAATAACTCCACCAAGAGAAAGAGTTCTTTATATTCCAGAGCAAAACAAATCACTAATTCTTCACGCAGATGATAAAGTTCAAATGGAACTTGATAATAAATTTTATGACATTGGTATTGTTAAAAAAGTTGCTATCGTTGAAACAAAATCTTTGCCAATGTTAATTAAAGAAAACATTAGCACTAAAAACGCATACAAAGTTAGTTATATCATTGATTTACCTGGTTTAATAACTCCAGAACAATTAAGCGGTAAAATCGTAAAAGAAGACAATGATAAAAAATTAAGACTAATCCCAAAAGAAGATATTGATATTCCATACCCAACAACTGAAACACCATATACAGTTATTGAACCAATGAGAATAGCAGATTTCTTAGCATTACAATATAGAAGTGCTGAATCTTTAGTTGAGACAAATGAAAGAATCGCCCTATTATTATCAGATGACGTTATCGAAGAATTAAAACAAACATCATATAACTTAAATGAATTAACGGATAAAGCAAACGTAACAATGGCAAAAGCTCAAGAACTTATTGACTTATCTAAAGTTGAACTTGAAATGATTGCAAATAACGTTAATGAATTAACTGAAAATATCAATAAAATCACTGGTGATGAAGATTTTGTAGCAAGCGTTGCAAATGCCACAAAATCATTTGAAAGATTATCAAATAATGTTTCTTCAATATTAGAAGACGAAAAAACAAAAACAACACTTGCTAACCTAGATGTTACAGTTAAAAACGTAGCCGAACTTTCTAGCTACATTAACGATATGTCTAAAGACGCTCAATTAAAATCTCACGTAAAAGAAACTGTTGTAAAACTAAACACAGCATTAGACAAATTAACTATCACTTTAGATACAGTTAATTATGCAACAGAGGATGAAGAAAAACTTAAACAAACTATGGATGATATAAATGCAACTTCTGAAAACTTAAAGAAATTCTCAGAAAAGCTAAATAAGAGATTTTTATTATTCAGATTAATGTTCTAGGCTATTATGAAACTGTTTATATCAAAATTACATTACAAAAAAAATACAACAATTTTAGAGAAGTTAATATTAACTTCTCTAAGAGTTATTGGATTTCCATACACAGTTGTAACAAACATCAGAAACAAAATGTATGATAATAAACTTTTACCAGCGTATAGTTCAAAATCATTTGTAATTTCAGTAGGAAACATCACAACTGGCGGAGTTGGAAAAACTCCATTCACATTGGAAATTGCAAAACATTATCTAAGTTTAAATAAAAAAGTTGCAATCTTATCTCGTGGATACGGAGCAAAATTATCTAACAAAAAACCAAACTTAATTTCAGATGGTTCCGGCTCAATGTTTACGGCTTCTGTTGCAGGTGACGAGCCTGTATGGCTTGCAAATAATTGCAGAGGCGCAATTGTCGTAACTTGTGCAAGCAGAATAAAAGCGGAAAAATTCATTAAAGAAAAATTTAATCCAGATATAATCATTCTTGATGATGGTTTCCAACACAGAAAAATGAAGCGTGATTTAGACATTGTACTTGTTGATTCAAAAAATAAATTTGGAAACAAACTTGTTTTACCGGCTGGTCCATTAAGAGAAAACCTAAGTAACATAAAAAGAGCAGATAAAATTGTGGTGGTTAATAAAAGCACAGAAACAAAAGATGCATTAAAATATTGCGACCATTTAAAAAAGAATTTCGAAAAAGATATTTATATGTGCAAAATTGTACCAGACTATGCATATGAAGTTTTTACAGGAAATCAATTATTAAAAGGAAAAAGAATACTGGCATTTTCTGCAATCGGACAACCAGAAAGCTTTTACAATTTCTTAAAACAAGACTATAAACTTGTGGCGGTAATGGATTTTGAGGATCACCACGGTTACGATAAAGAAGACATAATAAAAATCATTAACTTTGCACAAGAAGAAAATATTGACAGTATTGTTACAACGGAAAAAGACGCCGTAAAACTTATTGATATAATAAAAGGCGTGGACATGCCTGTTAACTTTTATGCTTTAAAACTCAAAGCATACATGGATATAAAGGACGTTTGTGGAGTATGAAAAAAATCTTAGTTGTAAGATACCGTTTTATAGGTGATATGATTCTCACAATTCCTTTTCTAAGGAACTTGAGATATGCATATCCTGACGCACAAATTGATATGCTTGTTGCACCAAATTCTGGCGAAGTTATAGAAAATTGTCCCTATGTAAATAACTTTATTTACTTTGATACAAACAGAAAACATAAATACGAACAAGGTAAAGGCAAAAGAAAAACCTTTTGGCACTATGTAAAAGAATTAAGAAAAGAAAAATACGATAAAGCCTATGTTTTAAAGCGTTCACTATCTAGCGCAGCACTTTGTTTTTTAGCTGGTATAAAAGAAAGAATCGGCTACGATACAGAAAAAAGAGGATTTCTTTTAACTCAAAAAGTTCAATATAACAATATCAAACACGAATCATTATGTTTTTTAGATGTTTTAGAAGCTGAAGGAAATACGATTAAAGATACTTATTTAGAAAACTGGATTAACAAAGAAAACACAAATAAAGTTCTATCTTTACTAGATAAGCACAATGTAAAACAAGGTATAACAACAGCGGTTGTAAACGTAACAGCAACAAACGAAGGGAAAGTTTGGGATATAAATAACTATATAAAAGTAATTGAATACCTTTCTAACAAAAAAGAAGTTCAAGTTATTTTTATAGGAGCACCATCTGACAAACAAACATATGAGAATCTTAAGTATTCTGAAGAACTAACAATAAAACCAATCAACTTATGTGGTGAGGTAAGCATAAAAGACAGCTTGGCATTATTAAAAGAAGTTGATTTTATGATTGGAAACGATTCTGGAAACTTACATATGGCTGCTTCTGTTGGAACCCCAGTTATAGGATTATATGGGCCTATGCCTTTTGAGAAATGGAAAGCACTAGGCGATAAAAATATACTTATAAAATCAGACTTACCTTGTATGCCTTGCGGATTAAGAAAGCCTTGCCCCAACAATAAAGCTTGTTTAAATAATATTGGGGTCGAAACTGTAATTCACGCAATTGATGATATTTTAAAAGCCTAGACCACCTAACAAACCAGAATAAAAGCTTTCATACCCTGTTTTCGCCACATAAAGAACAAACAAGCCAACAATCACAATCGATAATGGTTTTAAAATTTGAACAATCAAGTTTAATGCCATTTCTAATTTCTTTTCGTAATCAACAGAAACAACAAAAAACATTTTATCAAGTTCTCCCGATTGTTCACCAGCTGCAATTTGCGACATTGCAAAACCAGTAAATACTTGAGTTACAGCAAATGCTGTTGAAACAGAACATCCATTATAAATTCTTTTTGCAGCCAATTTTAATTGCGTACTTATATCTTTTGCAGAAATCACACTAGCGGCCATTTCAACACTATTCGCAATTGGAACACCTGCTTCATATGCAAGAGCCATAACTGAAAAGAAATTTGCAAAAGCATAATGTTTTAATAAAGTGCTTATACCTGGCAAATGAGATAACAAATTAACAAACTTTTTAAATACTGGTTTATTAAAATAAACAAAGCAAGCCAAACCAATAATAATTGCAAAAATTACTATTATTTTGAAAACAGCCCCAAACAACATCATCATAATTGATGTTGGGCAAGTGCCGCTTCCCATCATGGAAAAGACTTTTAAAATAAAAAATTTAAAGAATAGAAAAACCGCAACTGCAAGCGCTAATATTGAAATAGGATATGTTAAAGAAGAAATAACATTACTTTTTAATTTTTCTTCTTTATTAATACCTTCCACAATTTTTTTCAAAACTTTATCTAATTTACCAGAGGTTTCACCCGCAACAATAAGCCTTGTATATGCCAATCCCAAAACACTTTCATAACCAGTAAATGCTTCATCAAGGCTATAACCCTTTTCAATTTTTTTTATTATCAGAGAGCACAAATTTTTTATTTTAGGGTTAGAAACAGAATTAAAAACAGCATAAAAAACTTGAAGAATAGAAAGCCCAGAACTATACATATGCAAAAAAGCATTGAAAAATTCTAGCTTTTCTTTTGTCGAAAATACCACTTTTTTTGACAGTTCACGAGATGTCATTTTGTTAGAAAAAGAAGAAGTAGATGTATCCTCATAAATTTCTAAAAGTACAAGTCCTTCTCGTTCTACACTTGCAGCTGCTGACTGTAAATCCATCGAAAGAATGTGATTTGATACAATCTCTCCTTGTTTATTTTTCGCTTTATAATAAAACCTAGCCATAAGGTTATTATATATGTTTCTAACACTCTTTACAATTCTAAATGAGTAAATTTATTCAAAAAATTTTTGTGTTAGTATTAGGTTATGAACAGCTATATTTTTCCATTACTTTTAACATTATTTGCAGGTATGTCCACACTTGTTGGGGGCTTTGTCACCTTCTTTATTAAAAGAAATAACTTAAAAGCATTATCAGTTGTTCTTGGTTTTTCTGCTGGCGTTATGATTTACATAAGCCTTAGCGAATTAATGGTAGAAGCAAACTCCATGTTATCAGAATTTTATTCTGCAATTGGAGCTAGAGGTTTTGCTTTTGGCGGATTTCTACTTGGTATGGTTATTGCTATTTTAATCGACTATTTTATACCAGACCACATTGAATCAGATTTTTTAAACAATCAAAACAAACACCACAAGGTAAAACGTGCCGGATTAATTACTGCAATAGCAGTTACTATGCATAACTTACCAGAAGGTATGGCTACATTTTTGGTTTCAAGCCAAGATTTAAGACTTGGTATTCCTGTTGCAATTGCTATTGCAATACACAACATTCCAGAAGGTATAGCAATTGCACTTCCAATCTTCCACGCAACAGGCAAAAAACGTTTAGCAATTCTATATTCTTTCTTATCAGGTATATCAGAACCAATTGGTGGCTTATTAGGTGTACTACTTTTAAAAACAATACTTCCAGAACAATCAATAGGAATTATGACAGCAGCTGTTGCAGGTATTATGGTTTATCTTGCATTCGATACACTTTTACCTTTAGCAAGAGAATATGGTGAAAACCACCACGTAATTATTGGTATCGTTTCGGGTATGTTAATTATGGGTTTTGGCTTAATTTTCTTCTAAAGAATATTCCATAATATAATCATCCATAACAAAGCCACTACCGATATCTGTAACAACAGAATCTATTTGTTTGAAACCCCATTTTTCATATGCTTTTATTGTGTTTATATTGTTTTTATTTACTGTTAATTGAATTTTATTTTTGCCATATTCCAAAGCAATTTGTTTTATTTTATTAAAAGCCAATTTCCCACAACCAAGATTACGAAAATCCTTTTTAATATATAGCTTTGACAAAAACAAATAATCAACTTTGGGACAAACACAAAAATAACCAATAATATTGCCATTATCTTCTAAAATATTATAAATATATCTGTCATTTTCAATTTGAAGTTTAATAGCATCTTTCGATTGAAACTTTTCAACCATATAATCAATCTGTTCCAAAGACAAAATAACAGTCCAATATTCATGCCAAATTTCACTTGCCAAACTTGCTAGTTTTTCTATTTCAGCAGATGTTTTGATACTTATAAAATTCATATTTTCTTTCTAAATTGGAATATACGCGCTATAAACAAGACTTGCAAAATCTTCAAAGTAACTAATTTGTGTTGCACTTCCTGTTGGAATATAAACCTTGAATTGGTCTTTTAAAGGAATCGAAAGTGCATTTGCAATAACAGCTTGTATCACACTGCCATGAGTCACAACAATCAATCTTTTTCCTTGATTTTGCTCGATTATATTCTCAATTATATCATTAACTCTTTTATTGAATTCCAAAGTTGTTTCCCCACCTTCTGGGAAAAACTCTTCTGGATTTTTATGGAATTCAGAAACCTTATTAGGATATTTTTGTTCAATTTCTTCAAAGGTCAAGCCGCTAAAAACACCAACCTTACGGCTTGTAAGATTATCAATTGTCTCAAACTCACTTTTGCAAACTAATGATAAAATTCTAGCACTTTGTTCACAACGAAGTGCAGAACTTGAATAAATTCTATCAACTTTAAGACCTTTATTTTTAACCCAAATGGCAATTTTTTCCATTTCTTCTTTACCATTTGCATTTATAGCAGGATAATTTTCATCATCAAAAAAACGATTTTCTTCGGTGTTAATCGTTGCGCCATGCCTTACAAATGTAATTTTACACTTTCTCTTAAACAACATACCTATATTATGCCATATTTTTGGCATTTATAAACCGTAACAAAGTGGCACAGTGCTTATGTTTATAGTACAATGATACTTAGTGAAGTAGATTTGGGGTTCAAAGCATGACAACACAAACAAATAATAACTATGATGCTAGTAATATAAGAGTGTTAGAAGGACTAGAAGCTGTACGTATGAGACCGGGTATGTATATCGGTTCTACAAGCCAACGTGGTCTTCATCACTGTGTATATGAAATTGTTGATAACTCTATCGACGAATCATTAGCAGGCTACTGTAAACATATTAAAGTAACAATCAATAAAGATGATAGTGTTACTGTAGAAGACGATGGTCGTGGTATTCCTGTTGCAATAAAACCAGAAACAGGAAAATCAGCATTAGAAATTGTACACACAGTTCTTCACGCTGGTGGTAAATTCGGCGACGGCGGTTATAAAGTATCTGGCGGTCTTCACGGCGTAGGTGCTTCAGTTGTAAACGCATTATCAGAGAAAATGGTTGTTGAAGTATCTAGAGATGGATTTGTTCATCGTCAAGAATATATGAGAGGTGAACCAACAGGACCTGTTGAAAAAGTTAGAGAAACAGAAAAAACAGGTACAAAATCAACATTCTGGCCAGACCCTGAAATCTTCAAAGAAACAACAGTTATGGACAGAGAAGTTATTTCAAGCAGATTAAGAGAAATGGCTTTCTTAAATAAAGGTCTAAAAATTACATTTACAGATGCAAAAACAGAGAAATCTGAAGATTTCCACTACGAAGGTGGTATTGGAAGCTATGTTGAATTCATCAACAAAAACAAAAACGTAATGTTTGAAAAACCAGTTTATATGGATAAAACAGTTGATGGTATTGCCGTTGAAATCGCTATGCAATACACAGATGCCTATAACGAATCAGTTTTAAGCTTCGCAAATAACATTAACACTCATCAAGGTGGTACTCACTTAACAGGTTTCAGAAATGCAATTACTCGTGTATTAAACGATTACGCTAGAAAAAACAATCTTCTTAAGGATTCTGACCCTAACTTCACAGGTGATGACGTAAGAGAAGGTTTAACAGCTATCGTTAGCGTTAAGTTAGGCGAACCACAATTTGAAG
>CAZNLZ010000064.1:0-7757 GCA_964574225.1 uncultured Muribaculaceae bacterium
AATTTGTTTCATAATTTGAACGCCAAATTGTTCAGCATAGTTAACATCTGAGTTCATAACTAATTTGCCATCTACTACATTAGCAAATCTACCATTACCATCTGGAGAAGAATAGAATTGCAACATATCTCTCAACATAAATACATCGCCAGGTTTCATTTCGCCTGTTCTATTTCCTACAACGATATTTCTATCATCAATACCTTCAACAGGAGCAGCTGGAGAAATTTGAGAAATTAAATCAGCTCTTCTGCCGTCATCAAATTTAGCTTCATGTGTACTTGTTCTTTCTGTAACAACAGATGGAAGTTTAATATCGAATAATAAATCACCCATTGTTTCATCAAGAGTTCTATTTATATCAGTAATTGAAGCAGAATATAAAATTTCATTAAAATTCATTTTACCTAATGTTGTTTCAAAAGTAGATGCATTTGCTGGTGAATTAACAACTGCATATAAAATGTCTCTGTATGCTTCATCTGATAAATCTTCACCATAAGCTGCGTGAATCATATCACTCATTGAAGCATATTCACCATCCATTAAATCTTCTGAATCTTTAACAACACTAGCAGAAGCAAAAGCTGGTGTATAATTATAAGTTGTTTGACAATATGTTTGATCTGATGGTTGTTGACCTTGAACTTCATAAAATACTGTTTCAGGCATAATCAACATTCTAGAATCTAATGTTTGATCTAAGCTTGATGTACCTGTATATAAATTTAAATTACCAATTGTTTCATAGCTAACAGCTTCATCACCTAATTCAGCTCTAACATATTTAGCTAATTCTGGGTTTGCTTGGATAATTTCATCAATTAATTTATTTTGGATATTTGCTCTTTCGCCCTCTTCATAACCTTCTAAAGCAGAAGAATATACTTTATCAACAATCTCATAAAGTGTATTTCCTTCAATATTTTCATCAGATTTAGCAGGAGTAATAGTAACGATTACTGAACCTTGAGCATTTGTTGGAAGTTCTTCATTTGGATGGAAAAGAACACTATTTGCTTTGTTTGTGAAATAGAATTCAGAAACAGGCATAGAAACAAATCCCACTTTATTTAAGGTTAATTTACCTGGAGTTTGAGCTTGATTATCAACAACAGCACCCATTTGATCAAGTTTATCTTGAGCACTACCTTGTGTTTCTGTACCTTGAACTTCGGCTTGAGGAGTTGGAAGTGTAGGTTGAGTTGCAACAGGTGCACCATTAGAACAACCAGATGCTGTTCCAGGAATAGCAAGTAATGCTAATAAAGCAGCTGCTGCTCTTGGGTTAAGTGACATTGACTCAGATTCACCTCTAAAGGTTACATCAGAAGCACGATTATTTTTATGTTGATTTTTCTTTAAATTAATGTCTTTAGTGTTTACTGATATATTATTGATGAACATGTAAATCTTACTCCTTTTGATAAATTATCGTACAAAGGAAACGCTCGAGAAAACCAAAATTTGCGAATTCATAACACTTTTTTATTTTTTTTTTTACATTTATTAACATTAAAGTTTTTTTATAATTGCTTGTAATAAACACAAATAAAAGGTAAAATTTTCAAAAGGAGTTTTTTCGGAATGGGTAAATGTAAAAAAAGAGGCTTTAATAGAAATGATGAAGATTACGGCTCTATATTAAAAAGAGATGACGTAATCATTGATATAATTACAGATATAAAAAGTAATAAGCTTTCAGATAGAACCCAAAAGCTTATTAGTTTGTTTGGCATTACTGCCGAAGAATTGTCAGAAGCTGGAGCTTCAATCGAAGAACTTTCTTTTATTAAACATCTTATTTATTAATGTTTAATAGTTCTTCAAATGTTTTCTTTTCTTGAACTGATTTTCCTAAATCTTTTACGGTGTAATACCCATTTTTAAGTTCATCTTCACCAACAATAATCGCATAATTTGCAATTTTAGAAGCCTTTTCAAGTTGTTTAGCAAACTTACGACTATTGTAATCAAATTCTGCACTGAAACCTTCTTTTCTTAGTTTAGAAACAAGTTTTACTGCCTCAATTTGATTATCAGATACAACAAAGAAATCAATTTGTTGTTGTTCAATCTGAGGAATTAATGCATTTAATCTTTCAACGCCCATAGCCCAACCAACAGCTGGTGTACGAGGTCCACCTAAAGTTTCAACTAAACCATCATAACGACCACCACCGCAAACAGCATTTTGAGAACCTAAGTTGTTAGACTTAATTTCAAATACTGTTTTAGTATAATAATCCAATCCTCTAACTAAAAAAGTATTTTCTTCATATTTAATATTTAAAACATCTAGATATGATTTTAATTTTGAATAGTGATCTAAACACTCATCACATAATTTAATTCCCGAAACAGAATTTTTCAAATTATGTTCTTCAAATAATTTATTACAAGTTTCATTTTTACAATCAAGAATTCTTAAAGGATTTTTTTCATATCTATTTCTGCAATCTTCACATAATCCTTCTAGAAATGGAGCAATAGCAGCTTTTAATTGTTCTTTATATTCTTTTCTGCAAGTATTACAGCCAAGAGAATTAATTTCAACAACTAAATCATTTAATCCTAAACCTTTTAAAAATTCAGTTGCAAGCATAATACACTCAGCATCAGCAGATGCATCTTGTACACCAAACATCTCAACACCAATTTGGTGGAATTGTCTTTGTCTGCCAGCTTGAGGTCTTTCATATCTAAACATTGGACCTTTATACCATAATTTAACTGGTGGACTTTCCCTATGGAAACTGTGTTCTAAATATGCTCTAACAACACCAGCCGTATTTTCTGGGCGTAGAGTCAAACTTCTATCACTTTTAATAAAAGTGTACATTTCTTTATTTACAATATCAGTTGTGTCACCAACACCACGTTCAAACAAATCTGTATCTTCAAAAATTGGTGTTCTTATCTCTTTAAAATTAGCTTTTGAAAAAACTTCATTAGCTATACGTTCTATATTTTGCCAATTTGCAATTTCACTTGGCAATATATCTTTTGTCCCTTTTGGCGCTTTTATACTCATAATAACCTCACTTATATGAATAATTATATAATAAACATAATTAAATAAAGAAAAACCACCGGTTAAGGTGGCTTGTTGTATTTACATATCATCCATAAAAAATTTTTCTTACTTACTTAAAGAAAGAAAAAAAATGAAATTGACTTATATTGAAACTATGTTAACTTTTGTTAATAAAACAAAGAAATAAAAACTAAGACTTCTTAGGCGAAAGCGGTATTACAACAACAAATTCAGTTCCTTGACCTTGAATAGATGTAAATGAGATACTTCCTTTATGAAGTTCAATAATTTTTTTAGAAATAGACAAACCAAGCCCAGTACCTATTCCAATTTTTTTAGTAGTAAAACCGACATTAAAAATCTTACTTTGGGTTTCTGCGCTCATTCCAGCACCATTATCTTTTATTTTTACAACCAAACAATCATTTTCAACCAAAGTAGAAATTATAATAATACCATCTTTTTGCGTCTCATAAATGCTATGACAAGCATTAACTAATAAATTCATAAAAACTTGATTTAACATATTAACACTACAAGAAACAAAAGGAATTTTTGCATAATTCTTTTCAACAGTAATATTATTCTTCAACTCGTGAGCCATTAACTTCAATGTCAAATCAATTTCTTTATTAATATCAGCCTCTTGAAATTCTGCTTCATCTAATCGAACAAAGCGTTTTAAGGACTTAACAATATTAGATATTCTCTGAACCGCTTCAATATCAATACTATTTAAATCTGAAAGCATTTCAATTTGCTCTTTGTTCAAAATTTCTTTATCTCTTAATAATCTTGAAATCATAGAACTATTAGAATTAATTGAAGCAAGTGGAGTATTAATTTCATGAGCAACGCCAGAAACCAATTGACCAACAGATGCCATTTTTTCTGAATTAATTAACTGCAATTGAGTTTCTTTCAGCTCTTCTAAAGTTTTTTCTAACTTTTTATTTTTTTTATTTAACTGTTGTATTAAACCCGCCTGAATTATAGAACTAGCAAGTTGAACAGAAATAGACTGCAAAATTTCCTTATTATCATCAATAGAAAATTTATGTTTTGTAAAACATACAATAATACCTAACAACTTGTTTTTATTGTAAACAGGGATAATTATTCTTGTAACACCACGAGGTAATATTTCATTTGAATTTTGGTATTCTTTAATACACGAAGAAACAACAATATCTTTATTTTTTATTTTGTTTACAACTTCATTTTCATATTCTGTATATGTCTCTATTTCTTCACCATTTACAGAATATTTAATTACAAAAAAATTTTTATCCTTCATTGAAAAATAAGTTTTATAGGCACCCAAAAAATTATGAATTTCACCCAAAGCAGAAGATAAAACTGTTTCAATATCATTCGTTTCACGAATAACCAAAGAAATTCTATTAATAATACCCATTTTTAAAACTTGAGATTGTGAATGTTCTTGTAATTTTAAAAATTTTTTGTTTTCTTCCTTTGTTGAATCATATGCAAGTTCTAATTTAGAATATTTTTCTTTAAGAGACTCTAGCGAATCAGAATCAGAAACATCTCTAAAAACAACAATTTTATTCGTACCATAAATAAATGTATATATATAATAATGTATGTATTCGCCTTTGTAATTTTGAAAAGAACAAATCGTATGAACATTTTCTTTAGATTTTAAAACAATATCCAAGGGAGTAAGATTTGTGTGGCTATCAGATGATAAAAAACACAAATTAAAATTAAACCTTTTTTTAAACCTATCAAATGAGGAAAAATCATTAAATACAGAATTAAAATTTTTATTCATAAAAACAAGCTGTTTGTCACCATTAAAGGCACAAACAGGCTCAGATAAATTATTTAAAAATTCTAAATTTCCCATTTAAACTCTATTGAAATAAATAAAAGTGGTTTACATATGCTATTACAATACCAAGAATAGCACCAGCAAAAACTTCAAATGGAGTATGACCAAGAAGTTCCTTTAGTCTTTCAGTTGGCATTTGACCATTTGAATAAAAATCATCACGCATTTTATTCAAACAAGCTGCAATTTTACCAGTTGAACGTCTCAAACCAGCAGCATCATACATAACAACTAAAGAATAACCAAGCGCAATAGCAAATTCAACAGAATCAAATCCACAAATAAAACCAACTGTTGTTGAAAGTGCAATAACACCAGCAGTGTGTGAACTTGGCATACCACCTGTTGTTGCTAATACTTGAAAATCAATTTTTCTTGTTTTAATAAAGTGTCCAATAAACTTTAACAACTGAGCAACTAACGCTGATTCAATACCATTTACAATAACTTCATAACTTGTATTTAAGAACATTTTTCTATCCCCTCTACAATATCAGATACTATCCCTAACAAGATATCAGAATTGATATTGTTTGCAACTAGTATATCACAAGCTTCCTTGCAAAGGAATAGGGCTTGTTCTTTTGACTTATCTAAACCATACATAGAGACATATGTAGATTTTTCAACATTTGCATCTTTGCCTGGAGTTTTTCCAAGTTCTTCCAATGTTGAAGTAACATCTAAAATATCATCATATATTTGAAATGCATGCCCATAACATTGTGCAAACTTAGTCAAAGCTTGCAATTTTTCATCATCTGCGCCAGCAATTATTGAACCAGCCCTAACTGCAAGTATAAATAATTTTGCAGTTTTGTATTCTTGTATAAACTCAAGTGTTTCTGATGATATCTTTTTATGTTCAGAATCAATATCTACAATCTGACCAGAAATAATACCATCAACTCCTGCTGCAATAAAAAACTCATTTAAAACATTTAATATTTTTTCAGCAGTAATCGTTTTTGGTGTTTTATCAATAATAAGTTTTGGAGCAAAACTCAACAAAGCATCACCTGCCAAAACAGCAGTAGATTCGCCAAAAACCTTATGATTAGTTAGTTTGCCACGTCTATAATCATCATTATCCATACAAGGTAAATCATCATGTATTAAACTTTGACAATGTAACATTTCAATAGCACAAGCCGTTGGCAAAATTTCATCAATCGAAGCACCCAAAGCTGTTGCAACTTCGCAAGCCATAACTGGTCTTAACCTTTTACCACCTGCTAGAAGTGAATATTTCATTGCCTCATATATAGACTCTGGATAAATCACCTCAACATATTTATCAAGTCCCTCATCTACCATTTTTCTAAATTGATTAAATTTTGCTTTAATTGACTCTTGCATATTCCCTACATATCTTCTTCTTTATACATATTTTGTCTTGATGTTTTTCTCGATAAATTTCTTTTCTTATGAGAAATTTTTGTCATCATCCTATTTTGATTATATTTAACATTTGCTTCATTTTTAATTGATTCTTTTTTAATTTTTTCTTCGTATTCTTTAGCTTCAGCCACAAATTTTTTGTAACTGTCATATCTAATTTCAGACATATTATTAATTATTTCACGATAAGCACATCCATCTTCTGATATATGAAGACAATCCTTATACTTACAAGCCAAATCTTTATTTTGCATTTCGACAAACAAATTTTTAATATCATAAGGCAACATAAAATCGAATTTTAAATGTGAAAAACCTGGAGTATCAACAATAAAAGAATTTTTATCTTCTAATTCAATAAGTTCACAATGTCTTGTTGTATGGACGCCTTTTTTTGTTTTATCACTAACAGGCAACGTTCTTAATCTTGAATCATTCAAAATTGCATTAATCAAAGATGATTTACCAACACCTGATGCACCACACAAAATAGAGGTGTTATCTTTCAAAAATGGTTTTAATTCTTCAATACCTGTTTTTTCAAGTGCAGAAGTAAATATAACCTGATAACCTAAAGGAATATACATATCAATAATGTAAGCTTTTAAATCATCAAAAGAATCAATATCTTCCTTGTTGAAACAAAGTATCGGCGTTAGTTTATGATACTCGCAATGTGCAATGTATCTATTTAACTGTTCAAAGTTTAATTCTGGTTCTTTCAAAGCAGAAACAATAATAACCTGAGAAACATTGGCAACTTTTGGACGAGAAATTAATGTTTTTCTATCAACAACATTAGAAATAAATGCCTGCATAGAATTTTCATCTAACTGTTCTAACTCAACAAAATCACCAGTATAGACCTCTGTTTTTTGCTTTTTTATAACAGTACGAAGTTTTGCTTCAACAATACCAAGTGTTGTTTCCACATAATAAAAATCAGAAAATATCTTAACTACACGCCCTATCATATTAAAAATATTATAACAAAAATATACATAAATGAATATTTAAGTTATAATAGTAAGCGAAAACAGAAGTGTATAAAAAAGAAAAGAGAAAAACATGGTAGAAACAAAGAAAATTGAAATACCTGTTGGCGGTAAAACCGTAACTATTGAAACAGGTAAGTATGCAAAATCAGCTACCAGCTCAGTAACAGTGCGATGTGGAGACACAATGTTATTTGTTCACGCTATTGTTAGCCCAGAACCAAGAGTTGGTATCGACTTTTTCCCACTATTAATCGATTATGAAGAAAGAATGTCATCAATCGGTCGCATCCCAGGTGGTTACAACAGAAGTGAAGGTAAAGCAAGCGATAAAGCAATCCTTGTTTCACGTTTAATCGATAGACCAATCAGACCTTTATTCCCTAAAGGTTATAGAAATGATATTCAAATCGTAGCTCAATTATTCAGCTATGACCAACAAGAACAACCAGATACTTTAGCAATG
>CAZNLZ010000065.1:0-7745 GCA_964574225.1 uncultured Muribaculaceae bacterium
TCACCTGGTATACCTGTTGGGACAATAATTCTTCCTAATAAAGAATAACCTACTGTAACTGATGCAATTCTTCCTTTTGTTTTAACACTCATACCCTCTTTAATATGAGTATATTCACCTAAGATAACAACCCCAACATTGTCTTCTTCAAGGTTTAATACTATACCCAAAGTACCTTTTCCATCTTCAAATTCGACAAGTTCAGATGACATAGCATCACTTAAACCATAAATTCTAGAGATACCGTCAGCTACTTCAAGAACTGTACCCACATTCTTAACTTCAAGTTTAGATTCATAATTTTGAAGTTTCTCTTTAATTATTGAGGTTATTTCATCAGGATTAATCATTACCATATTTATTACCCTTTGTTAGTTGTTTTTGCATATTATCAAATTTTGTTTTTAGACTGCAATCAATAGTTTTATCACCTATCTCAACAATCAAACCACCAATAATATCAGCATTAACGCTATATTCTGGATCTACTTTTTTATTTAATTTCACTTCTAATTTTACTAATAGATTTGCCTTTTGTTGTTCAGTCAATTCAACTGCAGAAGTTATTATTGGCTTAACAATATTTTTTCCCTCGTTGTAAGCATTTGAAAATTGATTAGCGATTTCATCTATAACATCAAATCTACCTGCATCGACTAATACATTCATAAAATCTAATGTTACAGCCTGAATATGAACAGAAAACAGTTTAGATACAACATCTTTCTTATCTGTAACCTTAATAAGTGGACTATACATAAAATCAGCAAGTTGTTCATTTGACTTTAAAGTTTCAACAACAAAAAGAATATCATTATAAACTTTATCAATAACATCAGCTTCAATGCCTGCCTCAAATAAGGCATTTGCATATTTTCTTGCTATTTTTATATTTTTTACATCACCTATTTTCATAAACCAATCCTGTCAATTTCATCAATTGCTTCATCGATGTATCTATCATGAAGTTTGCGATTATTATTTAGCTGTTCTAGCGCATTTTTTTTAGCCAAATCAATTGAAGCTTGAGATAAAATTCCTGATAAACGAGATTTGAATTTTTTAGTTTCTAAACCTAAAATTCTTTTAGCATTATTCTCAATATCTTTTTTCTTCTCTTCAATTTCTTCATTGATTCTTTTTTCAATACCACGAATATTATTTTCAGCAGATTTTTTTATATCAGCAATTTCATCTGGAAGTTGTTTTATTCTTTCATTAATTGCTTGTAAATCTTGTTCTGCCGCTTCTTTTTCTTTTGACGAAGCATCAACATAATTTTTTATTTCATCCTTGATTGCTTCAAGCTTAGATTTAACATCCATTTTTGACACAATAAATAAAACAACCGCAAGAACGATTAAAAAGTTTAAAGTATTAGATTGTACTATTATTTGCCAAATATCAGCCATATTTTTATTCTTCTATCTTTGATTTATCAATTGTATCTTTACTAACAGCATCCCCAAGTAGCATTTGAGAGATATCTTTTGCAATATCTACAACATTATCTTTTAATGTTTCTTTCACATCTCTTGCTGATTGTTTCAAACTATCACGTTGATTAGCAATATCAGAATATAATTCTTCTTTATATTGAGCTATTCTGATATTTCTTTCTTCTTTAAATTTTTGAGAATGCTCACTAATCAAACTTCTAGCTTCATCACGAGACTTATCTAGTTCTGCATTTCTAAATTCGTGTTGTTTTTTTGTCTCTGTTTGCGTTTCTTTCGCACTATTATAGTTATTTTCAACAAATGCTTGTCTTTCTTGCATAATTCTTAAAATTGGCGCATAGAAAATCTTATTCATTATAAAAATGAACACCAAAAAACTAATTACCGCGAATAAGAACGTTGCATCAAATTCCATATTAGAACATACCTAATAATTTGAATGAAACAACTAATGCATATAGCGCACAAGCTTCAGCTAAAGCAGCACCAACTAAGAAGTTAATAAACGCTTTACCTGCAATCTCTGGTTGTCTAGACATAGCTTCTAGTAATCCTTTTAAACCAACACCAATACCAAGACCTACACCTAGAGCTGCAAGACCGATACCTAAACCTGCACCTAATTGTGCTAAATCAGAAATTACTTTTACTTCTTCCATTTATAATCTCCTTTACTTTAATGTTCTTCTGAAACCGATGTTGAAATATATGCAATCGACAGCATCATAAATACAAATGCTTGAATAAACGCTACAAATATTTCAAAAAACATAGCAGGAAGCGGCAAGCCAATTGCCAAAATTCCAAGCAATGCACTAACTAATATTTCACCTGCAAAAATATTGGCAAAAAGTCTTAAAGATAAGCTCAATGGTCTTGTTACCATTTCCAATAAATCCACAAGAAGAGTAATTATACCCGCAAAAGAAAATCCGTGCCAAATAGCGTGAATTCCCTTCTTTTTAAAGCCTTGATACAAGTAATAAAACAACACCATAACAGCCATAGCCGCTGTCATATTTATATCATTTGTAGGTGATGCAAATTCACCTTCTTTTAAATGAATTAATCTTAATGGCAATTGTCCCATCAAGTTTGCAAACAAAATAAATAAGAATAATGAGCCAACAAGCGGAATATGTTTTTCTCCATTCGGAAGGTCAGAAACACTACCAATAAAGAATTTCATTACACTTTCAGCAACTGCTTGTTTTTTATCCGGAATAATTTTCAAATTACGAGTCAAAACAAAAGCCAAGATAATAACAACTGCCATTGCAACCCACATTGTAATTAATGTATTCCAATGCACGTGTAAATTACCTATGTACCCTACCCAGTGTCCGCCGCTCATAAAATATCCTTAACACTTTTCTATTCTATGTTAACACATAAAAGATTTTTTTTGAAGAAAAATTTAGCCAACAGCAATCATTTTTTCGATTGGAGCACAAGCGTCTTTAATCAATTTTTCAGATACATTAATTTCAAATTTTTCTTCTTTCAAAGCAGCTAAAACATCCTCAAGATTAATATATTTCATACTAGGACAAATAGCACGCTCAGAAATATGAACAAATTTTTTATTTTTATAATCACGTTCTAAACGTTCAACAACACCTATTTCTGTAACTATAATAAACTCTTTATCATTTGAGTTTTTAACATAATTCATAATTCCAGTTGTTGAACCAACATAATCTGCCAAATCCGTAACAGCTTTAACACATTCTGGATGAACTAAAACTTTTGCATTTGGATTAGCTTGTTTTTGTTTTAAAACATCTTCAACAGTTAAATCATTGTGAATAGGACAACATCCGTCATAACAAATAATTTCTACATCATTCAGTTTTGACTGAACGTAACTACCAAGATTTCTATCAGGAACAAAAAGAACTTTATCAGTGTTTAATGATTTAACGATTTCAACAGCATTCGCACTTGTACAGCAGATATCACACTCTGATTTCACTTCTGCAGTTGAATTAACATAGCAAACAACTGGAATATTCGGATTTTTAGCTTTAAAATCTCTAATCTTTTGAAGATTAATCATATCTGCCATAGCACAACCTGCAGACAAATTAGGAAGCAAAACTTTTTTATTTGGTGACAAAATTTTCGCCGTTTCAGCCATAAAATAAACACCGCAGAAAACGACAATATCAGCATCAGTTTTTGCAGCCTGTCTGCTTAAATATAAAGAGTCACCTACAAAATCTGCAATTTCATCAATTTCGGCATGTTCATAACAATGCGCTAAAATCACCGCATTTTTTTCTTTTTTTAATTTTTTAATTTCGTCTATAAGCGCTGTTTTTTCCATATCTGCAACCTATGTTAACATTTATACACACATGTATTCCATGAAGCTCAAGAGATATGATATAATGAACTTCTTGAATTTACAATTAAAAATTTATTTGTATTTTCTGGGGTGTCAAAAAGGAAGTCCAAGTGAAAATTAGTTCAGTAAATAACGTAAGTAATCGTTCTCATTTCCAAGCAAAAGCAAAAACAACAACAAACCCTGTAACACAAGCAGAAACAAACTGTGAAAAGAAAGGTGCACTTATTGCACTTGGAATTTTAGGTGTTGCTTCGCTTGCGCTTTATGCATTAAATACGAGAAATGCTAGTGCTGTAAAGAATGCAACTAGACCAACTGCACAAAAGGTAAAAACAAATTTTTCAAAAAGAATTCCTTCTAAAAAACGAGGACAAGAAGCGTTTCGTCAATATCAATACGAACTCAATTTAAGAAAATTAGAATCGCTTCATACACGAATTTTAAATAATGAGTTTGATGGCAAAAGCCGCTTAGCAATGGAGCAAATACAAAGAAATCATATTCAGCTTGCAAAATCAGTTGGTTGCCTAAAAGTATAGATTTCATGTAATAATATTGTTATGAACGACAAAATTATTATTAGAAAAGCAAACCAACATAATTTAAAAAATGTAAGCCTTGAACTTCCCAAAAATGAACTTATAGTTTTTACAGGAATTTCTGGTTCTGGAAAAAGTTCTTTAGCATTTGATACTATTTTTGCAGAAGGTCAAAGAAGATATGTAGAAAGCTTATCAAACTACGCTAGACAATTTTTAGGTCAACTGGATAAACCTGATGTAGAAAGCATTGAAGGACTATCTCCAGCAATTTCTATTGACCAAAAATCAACAAGTAATAATCCTCGTTCAACTGTTGGTACAGTCACAGAGATATATGACTACCTTAGACTTTTATTTGCAAGAATAGGCACTCCTCATTGTCCAGAATGTGGTTCAGAAATTGCTCCTCAATCAATTGATGAAATTATAGACAAAATTTTTTCACTACAAGAAGGAACTAAAATTCAGCTTTTAGCACCAATCGTTAGAGGGAAAAAAGGTGAATACATTAACCTAATTGAAGAACTTAGACAAGAAGGATTTGTCAGGGTTCGTATAGATGGAAAAATATACAACCTTGATGAAGACGAAATAGAATTAACAAAAACTCAGAAACACACAATTGAAGTTGTCGTAGATAGGTTAGTAATAAAAGAGAGTGCAAAATCACGTTTAACTGATAGCGCACAAATTGCATTAGAAAAGGCCGATGGTCTTTTAATCGTAGATGTAATAGGTGATAAGAAATTAATTTTTTCTGAAAAACTTGCTTGCCCAAATTGCAATATAAGCTTTGAAGAACTTGCTCCTAGAATTTTTAGTTTTAACAGTCCATATGGTGCTTGTGAAACTTGCTCTGGTTTAGGTGCTCATTTTGAAATGGACCCAGATTTACTAATTCCAGATAGAAAAAAATCATTAAAAAGTGGAGCAATATACCCTTGGGCAAAAACAGGAAATCAATATTACCAAGATGTTTTATCATCGGTTGCAGAACATTTTGGAATTGATATGGATTTACCATTTGAAGAACTTCCACAGAAACACCAAGATATCATTTTATATGGTAGCGGAAAAGAATCTATCAAGCTAAGATTTAAGGAATTTGGTGGCACACGCTATATCACACAAAAACGTCCGTTTATGGGTGTAATTCCTTATTTTATGAACAAATACAATGAATCAAATTCAGATGAAACACGTGATGCAATACAAGAATATATGTCGCAAATTCCTTGCAGCGATTGTGGTGGAGCAAGGTTAAAGCCATTTCCTTTAGCAGTCACTATTGCTGGCAAAAATATTTTTGAAGTTTGCAAAATGTCAATCAAAGATTCATATAAGTTTTTCTCAAACATTTATCTAGAATTAGATGACTACAAACTAACAATTGCAAAACAAATTTTAGAAGAAATTAGAGCAAGACTTAAATTTATGCTAGATGTTGGCTTAAGTTATCTTGATTTAGCAAGAATGTCTGGAACTCTATCTGGTGGAGAAGCTCAAAGAATAAGACTTGCAACACAAATAGGAAGCGGCTTATCAGGTGTTTTATACGTTCTTGATGAACCTTCAATTGGGTTGCATCAATACAACAACGATATGCTAATAAAAACACTTGTACGTCTGAGAAATTTAGGAAATACCCTTATTGTTGTTGAACACGATGAAGACACAATAAGAAACGCGGACCACATAGTTGATATTGGTGTTCATGCCGGTATTAAAGGCGGAAAAATAATAGCGCAAGGAACCCTAGAAGATATTATAAACTCTAAAAAGTCATTAACAGGACAATATTTGAGCGGAGAAAGAACAATTCCGGTTCCAGAAAAAAGAAGAAAAGGAAATGGTAAAACACTAGAAATTCTCAACGCACATAAAAACAATTTAAAAAATATTGATGTAACAATCCCACTTGGAAAAGTTGTAGCATTAACCGGCGTTTCTGGTAGCGGAAAATCAACATTAATGAATGATTTATTATATCAATATTCAATCCACAAACTAAATAAAAACAAACCAAAACCTCAAGGCTTAGATACAATTGCTGGATTTGAAAATATTGATAAAGTTATTTGCATAGATCAATCACCAATAGGAAGAACACCACGTTCAAATCCAGCAACATACACAGACGTATTTACTCATATAAGAGAACTTTTTGCTAAAACCACAGAAGCAAAAATGAGAGGTTATACAGCAGGAAGATTTAGCTTCAACGTAAAAGGTGGGCGCTGTGAAGCTTGTAAAGGTGATGGTTTAACACGTATTGAAATGAACTTTTTATCAGATGTTTATATCAAATGTAAAGTCTGCAAAGGTCATAGATACAATAGAGAAACTCTTGAAGTCAAATATAAAGGGAAAACTATTTCCGATGTATTAGAAATGAGCATATCTGAAGCCTTAGACTTTTTTGAAAACATACCAAAAATCAAATCAAGACTTCAAACACTAAATGATGTTGGTTTAGGCTATATGAAACTTGGACAAAGTTCGACAACATTATCTGGCGGTGAAGCACAAAGAATAAAACTTGCTAGCGAATTAAACAAACGCTCAACGGGAAAAACTCTTTATTTACTTGACGAACCAACTGTTGGTCTGCATTGGTATGACTTAGATAAACTAATAAAAATAATAAACAAATTAGCAGATGCAGGAAACACAATATTAATTATTGAGCATAATTTAGACTTAATTAAAACAGCAGACCATATAATTGATTTAGGTCCACAAGGTGGAGATGAAGGTGGCACAATTGTTGCGCAAGGTACACCTGAAGAAATAGCAGAAAACAAAAATTCACTAACGGGACTATATTTAAAGAAATTACTAAAAAAAGAGTAACCAAATGGTTACTCTTTTTTCTTTTAAATTTAGTATGATAATAATTCTTTTAAATAATCTTTATTATTCATCATTTCTTGCATTTTTTCTGGAGATACAGGAGCAAAAAACGGAATTCCATCTGGATATTTAGCAGCAACTTGTTCTTTTAACTATTTTATTTCTGCCATTTCCTTTTTTTGCTTATGAGCATCAATTGCCTTTCCAACAAGGTTTCCAATTACAGCACCACCAGCAGCCAAAGTACCAACAGTAAGTGCAACTGCACCACCAATACATTTAATTTTATCTTTTTTAATTAATTTATGAATATTTTTTGTTGCTTCATCCATTTGTGAAAGGAATTTTTCTTTCATATTTGCATCATCGATAAATTCAACTGCTGATTTTGCAACTTCAGCGAATTTTTCTTTATTACCAATATGTGATGTTGCTTCTGACAATTTTGCAACTACTGGTTCATTAAAACATTTTTTAGCTGCTGAAATAAATGAATCAGCGTGTTTAGCAACTATCTGATTTGAACGTTGTGTAAAA
>CAZNLZ010000066.1:0-7701 GCA_964574225.1 uncultured Muribaculaceae bacterium
TATTCTTGGCAGTTAACCTAATTGTACTTGGTAAAGTATTTTTAGATTTTATGATGCAATATACAATCCTTTCTCAACTATCGATTGATTTGATTTCTATATTAAGATGGCCGGTTGCGTATTTGGCGCTTGCTGTTTGTGCAATGAGTAATTATTTTATTCTTCCTTGTATTGAAGGAAATGATAAAATTAAATTTAGAAGCGTACTTCCTGGTACTTTATTTTTCTGCTTGTTCTGGATGTTGGGTTCTTGGTCTTTTTCATTGTATTTAAGTAACTTAAATACGTATAATAAAGTATTCGGAACTATTGGTGCATTTGCTATTTTAATGGTTTGGTTATACTATACTTCGCTAATTATGTTAGTTGGTGGCGAGGTTAATTCTAGAATGTATGCTCGTTTAATGAATAAGCAGAAATCGAAGTAGATTGTAAAAAACTGTTTATTTTCATTGATTTTTTATTTTTAAAATAAGATAATTTATATGAAAGTATTTGGAGGGCTGAGTCATTAATATTAAGTATTTATTATCAGCGATTTTGATAGGTGGATGTTTAAGTTCTGTTGGATTTGCTATGACTCCAGAAGCAAATCAATTTTATAGACAAGCTTGTGGTTATGCAGATGCGCAAAAGTATGAATTAGCTGTTGAAAATTTGAACAAAGCTATTCAACTTTCACCCGATGATGCCCTTTTACACACAAAGTTAGCCGGAATGTATTCTGAATTGGGTCAATGGGGAAATGCTGTTGAAGCATATAAAAAGGCTTTAAAATTACGACCAGACGATGCTTTTATTTATATTAGTTTAGGTAATATTTTTGAACAAATGCAAGATTATAAAAGTGCTAATAATGCATATAATCAAGCAATGAAAATTTTCCCAGAGTACAAATATAATTATTTGAATTTGGCAAGTGTTAAAACTCATTTAAAAGAAGACGAAGAAGCCATTAAATACTATCAAATGTTTTTGAATTATTATCCTGATGCATTAGATGCTCGTGAAAATATGGCTTCTATATATTTAAGAATGGAAAAACCTCAAGAAGCTGTTAATATCTATAATGAAATCTATATGAAAGACCCAAATAATTTCAAAGATTTTTCTAATTATGGTTTGGCTTTGTATCGAATTTCTGATTTTGATAATGCAGAAAGTATTTTAAAAAAAGCACTAGAAAAAGATCCAAATGATTATGTTGCTAGGGCTAATTTAGCTTATGTATATTTAGCAAAAACAAGCGGTGATAAAGCTATTGGTGAGTTTTCAAAAGTTTTAGATATTCAACCAGAAATGAATTCTATTCGTTTTGATTATGCAAATTTACTAGCTGATAGAGAGCAATATGATGAAGCTTTGGTTCAATATGAGCAATATTTACAAGAAGTAAAAGATAATGAAGTTGCATATTTGAATGCTGGTATAATCTATGCAAAGAAAAAAGAGTATGAAAATGCTATAAAAATTTTAGAACAAGGAAAAACGCTTGCGCCTAAAAACATTGAAATACAAAAAGAATTAGCTAAATCATATCACCTTGCAAAACAGTATGAAGATGCAACTCTTGCTTATGAAGAACTTTTGGTTCTTGAACCAGCTAATCTTGAGTTTATGTTAAATAAGGCAATTGCACACCACGCACAAAAGGAATATTCTCAAGCAATTGATTTGTATAAACTTGTTATTTTGAAAGATGGCAAAAATCAAACAGCTAAGGATTATTTACTAAAAGCATACATTGCACAAGGTGACTCTAATTATACAGATGGTAATTATAGAAAAGCGATTTCAAGCTATGAAGAAGCTTTAAAAATGGATGGTTATAATCCATTGTTGTATATCAATATTGCAAATTCTTATGAAAAAATTGGTTCTAAGTCAAAAGTTGTTGAATATTATGAACGTGCAATGGAGATAGCTCCAGAAAACAGAGAAGTTTTATCTTCTTATGCAAAAACACTTACTAAGTTAGATAAAACAGAAGACGCTAAAATTGTATATGAAAAAGCAATTCAATCAGATGATTCAACAATTGAAGAAAAATTTGAATATTCTTCAAACATTGCTGATAATTACTATAGACAAAAAGATTATAAAAAAGCGCTTGTTGAGTATCAACGTGCTGCTGAAATAAAGCCTAATGACGAGTTTGTGTTTATCAAAATAGGTAATACTTATAAAGGTTTATCTGATTTAGATAGTGCAATTTCTGCTTATGATAAAACAATTTCAATAAATCCTAATAATCCAGATGCATATTTCAATAAGGGTTTATGTTTGGCAGAGCAAAATGAACTTGCAAAGGCAAAGGAAAATTTTGAAAAGGTTGTTCAATTAAAACCAGATTATGCTTATGCATATTATGCCTTAGGTTTGGCTTTTGAAAAAGAAAGTGACTTGAAAAAAGCTATTGAAAACTATGAAAAGTTTGTTTTGAATACAGAAGATAAAAACTTAAAGCATAATATTCAAAATAAAATTAATAATCTTTCTAAAAAATTGCCGAAAGAAGAAGAAACTGTAGTTGAAGAATGATAAAAAAGATTTTATTAGTTTTTTTAATTATTCCGCTGATTTTGTTTTGTGGCTTTAAAAAGAAAGAAAGACCATTTTTAATTCTTTCTGCTGGTACAATTAATGCAGAAAGTGTTCAAAGAATAGAAAGAGCCTTTCTAGTTGGTCAAAGGGTGAATTACGCTCTTGTTTCGCCTGATGGTTTGAAATATTCAGGTGTAAGAAGACAACTTTCAACACAAAATGATAAAACAACAAACTATGGTTATTCTTTGCTAGAAACAGAAGATTTATATATTGATAAGTATTCTAAAATGTATAAGGATTATTTTGTTCCGAAAAAGTCTGGCAGATATATTTTGCAATTTTTTTATTTGAATAAGAAAAACTATCCTTTTGCACATATTGAATTTGTGGTGCGCTAGATGTTTAAATATTTGAAATTCTTTTTTCAAAAACTTCAATCTTCTAAATTTGTACGCAAAGGCAAGTGTTTAGGATGTGGGGCTTGTTGTAGAAATATTCTATTGTATGCTTCTGATGACATTCCTGTGGTGTCAGAAAAACAATTTGAGAAAATAAAAGAGTGGGATAAACATTTTCGTAATTTTTATATTTCAGGAAAAAGTGAAACAGGAGAATTGCTTTTCACTTGCCGAGAACTTGATGAAAATAATCGTTGTAAGGTTTATTTCTTTAGAGGAATTGGTTGTAGGCAGTATCCCAAAAAGAATACAAAATTCTTAATAAACGGTGGAAAACCACTAGATGGCTGTGGGTACTACTTTGAGGCAGATAAGGATTTTAAGTCGTATTTGAAGAATACGTAAATCTTTTGTGTAACTTGATTTGAATATTTATGAGTGCTAGCATTAATAAAAATATGTATGTTTTTTGAATAAGTAGGGTATTTTAATGAATTTGAAACTGGAAAATATTGGTGATGATTGTTCTAATTTTGATGAATCAAAGGTTTCTATTATAATTCCTTGTTATAATCAAGCAGAATATGTCGCTGAAGCGATAGAGAGTGCGTTAAATCAGACTTATAAAAATATTGAGATTGTTGTTATCAATGATGCTTCGAAGGATAACAGTTCTGAAGTTATCCGTTCTTATGTAAATAAGCATTCAAATATAATTTTTCTTGATGAAAAAGACAATAAGGGTGTTGTAAAATCTCGAAACTTGGCAATTTCACAATGTAGTGGCGTTTATATATTACCTGTTGATGCAGATGATAAAATTGACCCTACTTTTTGCGAAAAGTCTGTAAAAATTCTTGACAAAGACAATGATATTAGGATTGTTTATTCAAAAATACAATTTTTTGGACATTTGAATAAAGAATTTAAGCTTGAAACTTTTAATCCAGATAGAATAATTTTTAATAATTGTATTCCAAATACGGCAATGTATAGAAAGTCTGATTTTCTATCTGTTGGTGGCTATCACGACTATATGAAAGATGGTTGGGAAGATTGGAATATGTGGCTTTCTATTTTAGAAATTGCACCAAATAAAGAAAAATGTGCTTATAAGATAGATGAAAAATTGTATCTATATAGACAGTTTGAATCTGGGACACGCTCTGATTTTAAATTGAAAAAGCAAAATGAACTTTTTGTTAATATGATAGTAAATCACCCTTCTTTGTATAAAGAGCGCATATCGTTTTATAAGCATATTCAAAAAACTTTACCGACTAAAATAGGAAAAAAAATAAAACTAATTAAAAGATTGTTTATGTTCATTGTTTTTCAGTTTGTTTTAATTATTTCTTTATTAATATTCTTATTTTAAAATTCAAGAAAACGTAGAAAAGTATAAAGTATTATAGAAAGTTCATTATGAAATTTTTTGGTATTATTGATGAAAAAGAAAATAATAGAAGAATAGTATATTTTTTTGGATTAAAAATAACTTTAACAAAGATACAGAAATTACCTTCAAACTCATATCCAAAGTATATAGATTATGTTTTAAATCATATGACCAGTAAACAGAATTTTGTTCCAATGACAGATGATGTGCATTCGTTTGACAAAATTCATCAAAAAATAAAACCAATTGCATTTTATCTGCCTCAATTTCATGATTTCGAGGAAAATATTAAGTGGTTTGGTCGTGGTTTTTCTGAGTGGTCTAATTGTACAAAAACAATACCTCAGTATATAGGGCATAATCAGCCTCATTTACCAATTGATGTTGGTTTTTATAATTTGGAAACAACTATGGTGTATAAGAGACAGATTGAACTTGCTAAAAAATATGGGATATATGGCTTTTCTTTTTATTATTATTGGTATTCAGGCAAAAAAATAATGGAAAAACCAATAGAAAATATGCTTAATGATAAGTCTTTGGATTTTCCTTTCTTTATCTTTTGGGCAAATGAACATTGGACTAGATTATGGAATGGTGGAAAATCAAATTTCAAGGAAATTTTATATAAGCAAGAAATAAAAGATGGAGATGCAGAAAAGTTTATGAAGGATGTACTTCCTCTTATGAAGGATAGTCGATATATTAAAATTAAAAATTCTCCGTTATTAATTATCTATAATCCTCATATTTATGAGTTCAAAAAATATATTGATTTTGTTAACAAAATAAGAATGATAGCAAAAGATAATGGTTTTGATGATTTATATATATTGACAACAACATTAATGCAAGATAAGAGTGGACTAGATTCTATCTCTTTTTTGGAAAAATACAATTTAAATGGTCTTTTTGAATTTTTTCCGCATGGTATTGAAAATATAGATTTTAAAATTGAAGAAATAGCAAATAATCAGTTTAAAGGTCATTGTTATGACATTGAAGAGTATGTTAACTCTAAAAAATATATGGAAAGGACTGATAAAAATATTTTTAAAGGTTGCTTTCCAAATTGGGATAATACTGCAAGAAAATGTTATCAAGGAGCTTCTATATATCAGTCTTCACCTGCAATTTATAAAAAATGGTTTGAAAACATAGTTGATTGGACTATTAAAAATAAAAAAGAAGACGAATCAATTGTTTTTATCAATGCTTGGAATGAATGGGCAGAAGGTGCGCATTTAGAACCAGATCAAACGCTTGGTTATGCATATTTGCAAACAACTAAAGATGTCTTAGAAAAAGTAAAAATATAAAGCTTTCGAAGTTATGTTAATTTGCATTTAAAATTAATATAAGCACCTTATTGAAATTGATTTGAAAATTCTTGTATGCTAGAATTTACGCAAATATGTATGTTTTTTTGAGAATATGTAGGATATTTCAATGGATTATAAATTAATTGATATGAAAGTATTTGGTGATGAAAGAGGTAAGCTTGTTTCATTAGAATCAAACAAAAACCTTCCTTTTGATATAAAAAGAGTTTATTACATTTATGATACGCTTCCTAATGAAACAAGAGGAAAACATTCTCATAAAAACTTAGAACAAATAATAGTTGCAATAGATGGTGCTTGCCAATTTGTACTAGATGACGATAAAAAAAGAGAAACAGTTTGGCTAAATAGACCAGATGTCGGACTGTATATCGGTAAAAATATGTGGAGAGAAATGAAACATTTTTCTTATGGATGTAAATTGATTGTTTTGGCTAGTGATTATTATAGCGAGGAAGAATATATTAGAAATTACGATGAGTTTTTGAAAGAGGTCAATCAATGATACACCCATTATCTGATGTTCAAAGTAAAAATATTGGAAAAAACACTAATGTATGGCAATTTTGCGTGGTTTTGCCAAACGCTGTTATCGGTGATAACTGTAATATCTGTTCGCATTGTTTCATAGAAAACGATGTGAAAATTGGGAATAATGTAACTGTAAAATGCGGTGTTCAACTATGGGATGGAGTAGAAATAGAAGACGATGTTTTCATTGGTCCTAATGTGACTTTTTGCAATGATAAATATCCAAAATCAGGCAATAAAAATTTTAAACTTGAAAAAGTTATTGTAAAAAAAGGTGCAAGTATCGGTGCAAATGCAACCATACTGCCTGGTGTGACAATTGGCGAAAACGCAATGATTGGTGCTGGTGCTATTGTAACAAAGGATATAAAACAATCGGAAGTGTATAAAAATGCAAAATAAAATATCATATACAGATTGTTATATTTGTTTAATTGAATCTCTCGGTGATATAGTAGCCTGTGAACCAATTGTTAGATATGTTAAAAATTTATACCAAACCATAAAGGTTCATTGGATTATTAAAGAACAGTATAAATCATTAATTGAATATAATCCTAATATAGAAAGTATAATTACAGTTGATTCTTTATATACCGCTAGTAACATCATAAAAGAAAAGTCTAAAGACGAAAATGTTCTTATTATTGATTGTCATTATAGTGGGCGTGTTTGTAATAAGACGGGTTATGTACATAAAAATATGCATGTTTCAGGTATTACGATTTGTAATATATTTGAAAAATATAATATTCTGAATGCTTTTTCCAATATTGCAGGATTACCTGAAATAAATGAAACACCAATTTTTTTCCTAAAAAAGAATTTAAACTTATCTATTGAATTGCCTGAGAATTATATTGTATTTCATTGTAAAACAGCAGATTCTTCAAAGGATTGGACTGACGAAAATTGGAATATACTTGCAAATAAAATTTTATCTTTGGGTTATAACATTGTTGAAATTGGCTTAGAACCAATTATTAAGTCTAAAAACCCTAATTATTTTGATTTGACTAATAGATTTTCTTTTCAAGAATTGGCATTATTAATAAAAAATTCTAGTATGTTTATTGGCTTAGACTCTGGTTTTACTCATATTGCTAATTGTTTTAATAAATATTCAATAATTTTAGGTGGCAAATATTTAAACTTTTCAGAGAGAAAAATTTGGGGGGGGAATATGAAAAATCTAAAAATATTACTTTAATATGGATGTACAAAAATTTTGTAAAATTTATACCGGTAAAATTAGTTCTTAAAGTTTTTAATAATGTCATGAATTTAAATCCAAAATATATGAACAGAAAAATTATTTATTATGGAACAATTTTACAAAAATTGAAAATTTTTTATAAAAAA
Organism: uncultured Muribaculaceae bacterium; assembly: GCA_964574225.1. Classification (GTDB taxonomy): domain Bacteria; phylum Cyanobacteriota; class Vampirovibrionia; order Gastranaerophilales; family Gastranaerophilaceae; genus Avigastranaerophilus. The sequence goes on from CAZNLZ010000066.1 coordinate 7,581, forward strand.
TTAAAAAAATTAAAATTTATAACTAACAATATTAAAAGATGGAACGGAAATGAAAAATAAAGTTAAATATTTAGCATTATATCTCCCACAATTTCATCGAATTAAGGAAAATGACGAATGG
>CAZNLZ010000067.1:0-7674 GCA_964574225.1 uncultured Muribaculaceae bacterium
AACTTAGTTCTCTTCTTTTTTATTTGCTTTCTTGTAATGTTTTTAGTGGGATTTGGAACCAAGAGCCACGATTTGGTGTAAATTGCAACTTTCTATCAAGTAACATATCACCAGCAAATGTATTATCTGGGAAGTTAACTTGAGGATCACAAATTATTTCAAAATTATATAATTCCATTAACCTCTTTGTTGAAGGCAAATCAACGTGTTGAGGGTCAATATTAGTATTAATTTTTTGCATAATTAAAGAAGGTAAATCTGCCGCACCATAATAGTCAGGAGCTCTTTTAATATCTTTATTTAACCCTTGCGCAAATGGTCCAACCAAATAAACTTTATTAATACAGTCATTAATTTTATTTATAGAAATTAATGATACAGCATTAGCATAATCATGAACCGCTTCAATTCTTGCTTTATCGATTTTCTCATCACTTACAACATCTCTATTCATAGAGAAAATTCTCTTTTCAGGGTCATTAGACTCAACTTCTTTGAAGAACCTACAAGCTTTCAATTCTTCGCATAATTCTTCATCACTTGCTGAAACATGCATTTTATCAGAAGTTACAAGTCTAGCATCACCAGCCTTTTGAGCCAATTTCATTACATTTGCATATTCTTCTTCTGTAGCATCAAGTTCAAGAGCTCTTAAGAAGCAATTTAAGTGAGACTTAACACTTACACCTTGTCGTCCTAATTTACCTAAAATTGGGAAAAATTCATCCAAACCAATTTCATCTTTTATTCTTTGAAATTCTGCTTTAGGATTTTCATGAGAGAATAATTCGTTAATTGTTGATGAAATCTTGCTATGCATTTGAGTATTACCAGATAAGTAACTACTACTTTCTGATGTTTCAAATTCTACAACAGGAGCTTCTTCAGAACCTTTAACTTTAACGTCAACACTACCGAAGCCACCACCTGTCATAACACCCATGACGTAGTCACCAATTTTTAACTCATCTCTTTTTGCTAAAACTTTAGCAAGAGCCAAACCTGCACCACCTAAGTCTTTTGTTACAACAAGTTCAAAACCCTTTGTTGGGTCAAGACCTTTTGCTCTTGGACCGCCTGTTTTAATTTCTTCTTCGTATTTTTTGAAATCAATATTAACTAATGATTCGCCCTCATCATTTCTTAAGTTAGGAATAAATGCAATTTTGTCATCCTTACACATTGTAAATGTTGTACCAGGAACAAAAACAGCAACACCAGAAAGCATACTATCTTTCTTTGTACCACCTTTTGTATCTTGTGCAAACTTGATTTTGCCTTCTCTTGCAAGTCTTAAAACATCTCTGTGTGCATTGAAAATAACATCATCTAATTTTGAAATAAAATCAGACTGTCCACCATCAATTTTTTTACCAGTTTCATCTTTTGTACTAAACCCATTTACAGTATTATTTAAATATCCGTTTGTTTTACTTAAATCACGACCATCATCTGATTTTACTAAAACCTTACATGTTCCTTTTGGGTTACTTGCACCAATATCTATAATAATTTTGTGTCCAAAGTGCACATTAGAACCAATATTTGAAACTCTCACTATATAACCTCCGTCGCGTTTGTTCTCATTTTAACAAACCAAAATTTATTTTTTGCTAGTAATAAAACAAATTTTTACAAAGCTAAATTATAAATGTAACAAAATAATAATTTTCTTAGCAAAATTTTTTTTCATCACTGTTCATGTGAACAAAGAGAGGAAAAGGAAAAGGAAAAAATGAAAGTAAGTGTAATCTCATCAAATACAAAATCACCAAATTTTAGCAGAAGACTTCGCGAAGAAGAAAAACAAGACTATACAAGAAGTATCCAAGACGGATTAAAAGTATTGGATAAAGAATTAGGGATGATTGTTCACAATTCAACAACCCCATCAAGAGAACTTGAAAATACAGGTATTGGCTCATTGCTTTCAGAAAATGCAAGAGCAAACTTCATTCCATTGCTTTCTGCAAATGGTTTTTCAAAAATCCAACAAGAGCCAGATAATTTAAGAAGAAGCTGGAATCCTTCTCCATATTCTCCACTTACAAATGGAAAAAATATTTATATGATTCCATTAGAAAAACTTGCAACTGGCGAATATGCAAACATTCTACCTTTAAGTGTATTAAACTTCATCGTAGAAAATAGACCAAACAAAGAAGATAACAAAGTTGATTTTAACTATATCGTTGATAAATACGATAAAGCTTTAAATATTGCATATTCAAACTTCCAAAGATATAGTGCAGAAAACACAGACCCAACATCTCCAATAGGAAGACTTGCTAGCGAATTTGAAGCACACAAATTGCAAAATTCAGAAGAAGAAGAACCTCAAGCAGTTTTTGAAATCTTAGCAAGAGAACACAAAACAGACGATTGGAAAACTTGGGACAGAACAGATAGAAACTTATACAACGCAAAAACTGAAAAACAAACGAAAAAAGCCGAAGCAAGATTAAATGAAATCAGAGAAAAATATGCAAGAGAAATTGACTTCTATTACTTCAAGCAAATGATTGCTGAAAAAGAAATTGAAGCAGCAAAAGCAACAAATGAAGAATCTGGTGTTAGAATTTTAGGCGATTCTCCAATCGCATTCACTCCAGTTGAAGAATGGCAAAATCAAGGTATTTTCTTAAAAGATATAGCACTTGGTTGTCCTCCAGATTATTTCTCAGCAGACGGTCAAAGATGGGGTTTTGCTGTTATCGACCCTGATACTATCTTCAATAAAGATGGTTCACTTGGCGAAGGTGGTAAATTAATGCAAAAACGCTATGAAAAGATGTTCCAATCTTCATCTGGCGGTGCAAGAATCGACCATATTATTGGTTTAATCGACCCATTTGTTTACTCAACAAAAGAAGACAAAATGACTCCAGAAAACTCAGGTAGATTATACTCTTCACCTGGACACAAAATGTTAGGCAAATACGCAAAAACAACAGATGAACAATATGCAGCAATTTTAACAAAAATCGTAATTCCTGCTGCAGAAAAATTCGGCTTAACTAAAGATGATATCATTTGTGAAGACCTTGGTGAAGTTACAGAACCTGTTGCAAGAGTAATGAAAAACTTAAACTTATCTGGTATTTCTGTTACTCAATTTGATTACAGAGGAAAAGACACAGCACCAGAAAAAGTTATTATGCTTGGTTCACACGATAACCCATCATTCATTGAATATACAAATAATTTATTCAAAGCCGCAGAACAAGATGTTGCAAGCAAAGAAAAACTACAAGAAAAAGCACACAAGCTTGCAGAAGATACAATTGCAGACGGTGAAGACATTGGTGACTACGAAGCCGAAATTGCAAGCGACAAAAAATCATTTATGCTTGCATCATTTGTTGAATTATTCACAAGCCCAGCAAAAAGAATTCAAGTATTCTTTACTGACTTCTTTGGAATTGGCAAAACATATAATAAACCTGGCGAAACAGAAGATTGTTGGACATTAAGAATGCCAGATGATATTGAAGGTGAATATGAAGCAAACCTAAGAGACGGAAAAGGTTTCAATCTTCCAGAAATCATTGCTAGAGCAATTAGAGCAAAAGGCAAAGACTTCGCAACAGACAATAACGAACTATTAAAAGAACTAGATAAATATTCAAAAATACTTAAGGAATAATAATAATGAAAATCTCTAACTCCCTGCAAATATCCCCTAACAAGGTCAATTTTGACACTAAACGAAACGAAAATAACACAAACCCAAACACAATAAGCAAATATGAATTACCTAGCTATAATTCATCAATTTGCTTTTGCCCAAGTTTTTCTAAGAAAATCGGAAGTACAATTTCCGCATTAGAAAAACAAAGCAACTCTGCACTATATGCATTTGATGAAAACGATAAAGAAAAAGAAATCCCATCAAGTTTTGATAATTGCTTTGCCAACAAAAAAACAAACATTGTTGGAGCTGGCTCTATCTTTTCAAACTTTTTCTTGATTGATGAAATTCTTGACAGATACTTTGGCGACAGAACAAAAATTAATATTTTTGACCCTAAATTTCCAAAGGAAGATGCTGAACACAATGGATACCCTTTAGTTCACTCTTTAGATGATGTGCAAACAGATTCAGCATTCTTGTTTTCACCAAATCGATTCCACACAGCACAAATAAAAGAACTTTCACAAAGAGAATCTTTAGATGGTGTTTATGTTGATAAACCAATGTGTATTTCTAGAGAAGAATTAAAAGAATTAGACAAAGCAGTTAAGAAAAGCAAAACACCATTATATTTTGGCGATTATTTCTATTTTGGACAAATTGCAGGATTAAGATTAATGGGCGTACCAATGCCATACAAAGATTCTGTAACAATCACAAAAGATAACACACCAGATAAAAAATTCACAAAATCAATCGAAAACGCAACTCCATTCTTTAAAAAAGATGAAATAAGTGCGGTTTATTGTAACTTTAAAGAACAAGGTGCTGATAGTTTGTTAGAAAGACCTTGGTTAAGGGACAGAAAAGCTGGTGGCGGTGTTTTATTAGATTTACAAGTTCACGTATCTAACCTATTAAACTTAATGGGACTTGAATTAACAGATATTAGTTCTGTATTCGCCGGAAAATATGCTTATAAAGATAGCAAAATGCCAGACCCATATAGAATTCTTCAAGAAACAGATATGAAAACAAGACAAAGAGGTATCTTTGAACCACTTGAAGAAGGTGATGTTGAAGACAGCGTTATCTTAACTGGTAAAATCAATGGAAAAATCCCGGCTCATTTTGAAGTTGCACAATATATGGAAAATCGTTCAAACAACATCATTATTGAAGGTAAAAACTCTCAAAGAATAAGAATTACAATCGATGACTTCGATAAAAAGGTTGAACTGCTTGATAAGAATAATCAAGTTCTTGCAGAAGCAAGATCAAATCCTCGTTCATATTCATTGATGTTACACCACGCACAAACATATTTTAATGACCCAGAAACAAACAAAACACCAATGTTCTACGATACTCAAAAGAAAACTCTTCAACAGATTTTCACAATAAAAGATATCATAGATAGACAAATCGCAGCTCGTCCACCTCTAAAAAACATTAATGCATACAATAGTTCTTTTGAACAAGACGATGACGATGACAACTAAACTAAAAAGTTAAAGCATATAAAAAGTTTTGAATTAATTAAAATTCAAAACTTTTTAGTTTTCTATAATTTCAACTTCATCAACCAAATCTGGATTTTCAAAATTAACAAGTTCACTATCCATATATGGTGCCCTTGTTGCAATAAAATATGGGTCTATAAAACGGCCTTCTCTTTGATATCTATCCATTACACGTTGCATGGCTGTTTCTTTATCAGTTTTTATATGAACTAACTTTACCTTATAACCATTTTCTTTTGCAGGAGCAGCCAGTCTAACAACATACTCACTAAGCCCTGTTGTTGGTATTGCAATATTTCTACCTTGTCTAATTGCTTCTGGGATAATTTCTTCTTGCATAATACTCCTTGAAACATTATGCAAAGTATTATCAACTTTTCTTGTTTCATATTCAGCAAATAATTTTTTTACATCATCAACATCGGCAACATAATAATCACTACCATTTATAGAATTCAAATATGTACTTTTGCCAGAACCAGATAGCCCTGTAATTATTAACATTTTGCGTTCTTGCGGCACACTTTCTAACAATGCTAATTCATGAGCTAAAATTGCGTCATGATTTTCAACAAATAAATCGTCTGTTTTATCAACTGGTTTTGCACTCTTATTTTTTTTGCGAATATCAAGTACTTCTTGTGTGTCAACTTCTGTTAATGGTACTTTCTGTTCAATACAATAATCCAAATCAGCTTTTGGTATTTTCCCAGCCGCATCAATGGCAAGCCTTGTTAAATCATCAGAATTTAATCCACCTGTCCAATGCATAAACATTAAGCTATTTTCTGGGAATAATAAAGTATTTAACTGTCTTGAAATATACCCAACAAACTTATTATGAGGAATTTTTTTAGGTTCTGAATCATCTTCATACAAATATCTTTGAGCTGTTGAAAAAGTGTCAGAAGAACTGTATGGATCAGGAAATGTTTCCTTTTTTCGTTTATCCGGTGAAACGATAAAAGGAATTCCTCTTGTATTTACATTTTGTACTGGATTAACAAGCATTTTACAGCCTTCTAATTAAAACCTACACAGCTTCTTTTTTCATTTCCCTTAGGACAGCAATTGATTTTTGATAAAGTTGTACACGAGTTAAAGAACGAACATTTCCAATTCCAATCATTTTTCGCTGAACGTTACTTTCATTTGTATATGCTTCAATTTCACGCTCAAAATGATTAATAGTTGTATCATATATTAATGTTCTATCTATTGGCAAACCATTTTCTGCTTCAGCCTTTTCAATTACACTCGAAACCTTTTCACGAACAAAAGATGAAAAATCTTCTAATTTCTTTCGTTGAGCAATCCAAGATAACATATCTGTTTTTCCACTTAGCATATATTCATATACTTCATCTTCATTGTTTAATACAACATTAATATAGGGTCTTGCGATATTTTCTTCTATTTGGTTTATTGCACCAATAGATATCTGAACCTGCTTTAAAGCTTCATCAACATTATTTTTATGAGATTCTAAATAACGTGTAAACATTTTAGCTGGATTTGCCTGCGAGTCATCTGCTTGAAGTGCATGAGTATATTCATGCACAGCATTTGCATATATATCACCTTTCAAATTAGGATTTTTAAAACTTTCCGAATTCACATATAAGGTTCTACCCTTTTTAGGATAAAAAATCCTGTTACTTCTTTCATCAAAATCTAGCTCCGCACAAAAAAGCCCTTGAAGCGATTTTGAAAATATGCTATCTTTAGGCGCTTCACTCATTGGTTTTACGGCAACAACACCTTTTGAATGTTTATGCACCATAGCACGTACATCTTCAAAACTAAATGTTGGAGAAATAACTTTTCTATACATGTCATTCATAAAAGATTCAACTTTTTGTTTTCTGTCATCTTTTGGGTTTGCAGCACAAAAAGAAACATTATTAGACTTCATAAAACAATCAGAAGTAAGCTGTTGAATTATAACAGTAGCTTTTTGATTTTTATTACAATTAACACTATAAAAGTTATTTGCAGATATTGAATTAATTTGCATTTTAGAGACCTCTAAGAGATATAAACACTCTAAAAAATATTTTTGCGCAATAAGGAGAAGAAAACTAGCAAAAAAATTTTTTATGGTTTTTAATGATACATGTCTCATCGAAATTGTGTTTAAAAGGAGAGTAAAAATGTTAGTACAAAGAATTAATAATTCTGTTCACTTTTGTGGTGCAAAAGAAATTGATGCAATTGCAAAAAAATACGCACGCACACCACAAGATAGAAGATTAGCAGAATTAGCAAAAGCCGCTCAAGAAGCAGAACATGAAATTACAGGCGATGGAGATTATCCAATTTCTGAAGAAAAAGCAAAAGTTGATACATTCCAAAAAGCAGTGAAAGAAAGCCCAAATGATAAACTTGCTTTTTACTTATTAAGCGACTTTAGAAATACAGCAGGAAATTTTTATATGCCAGAAACTAATGTAAAACAAATAATGAAAGGCATTGCTCAAAGATCTGATGAAATTTCAAAACAAGAAGTTCTTGATT
>CAZNLZ010000068.1:0-7600 GCA_964574225.1 uncultured Muribaculaceae bacterium
TTATTCAGGTGTAAAAGATGACAAATACAAAAACTATCTATTTAGATAATAATGCTACAACTAAAGTTGATGAAAAAGTTGTAGAAACAATGTTGCCTTATTTCTCAGAATTTTATGGTAATCCTTCTAGTATGTATGAACTTGGTGGAAAAAATTCTAGATGTATTGCTGAAGCTAGAGAAACTATTAAAGAATTTTTTGGTGCAAAAAGTTCTAAAGAAGTTTTCTTTACTGCTTCTGGTAGTGAATCTGCTAATATGGCTATTAGAGGAGTTTTAGATTCTGATAAATCAAAAAATCATCTTATTACTTCTAAGGTGGAACATCCTTGTGTTTTAAATCTTTATAAACAGTTAGAAAAAGAAGGTTATAATGTTACATATGTTGGTGTTAATTCTGACGGTGATATAAATAAAGATGAATTGTTTGAAGCTGTAAATGAAAAGACCGCATTGGTATCTTGTATGTATGCAAATAATGAAACAGGTGTTATTTTCCCTGTTGAAGAAATTGCAGAAGTTGTTAAATCTAAAAATAAAGGTACTAAAGTTTTTGTTGATGCTGTTCAAGCTGCAGGCAAGATTAAATTAGACGTTGAAAATACTCAAATTGATATGATGGGTATTTCCGGTCATAAATTTCACGCTCCAAAAGGTGTTGGTGCTTTATATGTTAACTCCTCAACTTTAATTTCCCCATTAATTATTGGTGGACACCAAGAGAGAGGAAAAAGAGCAGGTACAGAAAATGTGCCTTCTATAATGGGTATGGCTAAAGCTGCAGAGTTGGCTCAAGATGCTCTAGATTATGAATTTACAACAGTTAAACGCTTGAGAGATAAACTTGAAACAGGTTTGTTATCTAAAATTTATAATGCCAGACTAAATTCTTCTGCATATAATAGAGTGCCTAATACTACAAATATTGGTTTTGAATATGTTGAAGGTGAATTGATTCTTTTAAATATGAATGATATTGGTATTTGTGCAAGTTCTGGTAGTGCGTGTACCTCTGGAAGTCTTGACCCAAGTCATGTATTGAAAGCTATGGGTGTTCCATTTACGGCTTTGCATGGTTCAATTCGTTTTAGTTTAAGTCGTTATACTACAGAAGAAGAAATTGATTATACGATAGCAAATATGCCGTCAATTATCGACAAAGTTACTGCAATTTCTCCGTTCCAAAAAGAGTTGCGTGAACTAAAACAAAGAAAAGGTTTTAATTAAAATATAGATAGCCGACAAGGTTTAAATCAATACTTCCATACATAAGGCGGATTCTTTCTCCGTCAATTATTTCTGCGTTACAGAATTGGATTGTTTCTTGTTCTAAATCTTGTTCTGTTTGCTGTGCTCTTACACGTAAAACTTTTTTTGTGCCTTGAGATAGTTCAAGCTCATATTCGTTTTCAGCTACTTTTTGGCAAGAAAGTTTATAATATCCTGGTGATATGTAAATCCCATCTTCGCTGTACGCTCTTACGGGAATCATTACTGTTAGAGTTTGACTAAGTTCATTGTCTGGATCTTGATTTTGTGTAAAATCCTGCAAGTGTTGCATGTCAACAGATGGTGATAGAGGATTTACTTCTTTCTGTATCCTTCTTTGTTTTCTTGATAAGTTTCGTTCTTTTAATTGATTTATAACTTTATGTAATTTTGTATCAGTAACTGCTTCTTGATTTTCAAATCCAGAATTGAAGACTGAAGAATTTTCGCCCCAAGCAGATGGTTGCGTGTTTTCGCTATCTTCTTTAGCCATCATTTGGGTTTGAAACATTAATAAACAAAAGATTATTATTAAAAGTTTTTTGAACATACTATTATATTACTTATTTTAAAAATAAAGTAAAGTGTTGTTATTTTCTACAACAATATGGTATTATAATTCGTGTATAGGTAATGAAAGGTTGTTCTGTATGTCAAATGAAAATAAAAAACCAAGTGTTTTTAATTACAAAAATACTTTAATGATTTTCGGATCATTAGTTCTTTTCTCTTATGCTGCACTTATTAGTGTTGTTCCTTCAGTTATGACAAACACTTTTGATGTTGATAAATTTGAGCAAAAAATGCAAGCTGCAACAAGTCTTGTTACTTCTGTTGGTAGTGTTGAGTATAGTGTTGCTCCAAGTTTAAAAACGACAATTACTGTTAAAAATTTATCATTAAAATATATTGATGATCAACCATTGTTTGATGCTAGACAAATTGATTTAGAAACATCTATTTTTGCTTTGTTAGGCAAATCTTTTGATGTAAAAAACATTCAGTTTAAAAATGTAGTTTATGCAGACCAAATTTTACCAAATGGTGAAAACAAAATAGCATTTTTGCCACAAGCATTCAATTCTGAAATCTTTGGTGCTAAATCTATTTCTGTTAAACCTGGACCTACAACTTTCAATAACTTGAAAGTTACTTATGTAACTCCAAAAACATATAAAGAACAGTTTATTAGAGAAAAGAATTACACAGCTGCTCAAGTTGGTAATTTCTTAAAATCTTTTGACTATTCTCACGTTCAAGTAAAATAATGAACTTTATTTTATACTTGTCGTTATAGACTGTAGATACGAATGGAGTAAATATGAATAAGATTTTTTTATTTAGTATTTTAGTTCTTTGTGTGTCTGCCAATGTTTGTTATGCGGATACGACAGACAACAACCCAAAAGTTGATAAATTTGTTTCTTCAACTTCTGTTGAGGTTACCCCTTCTCCTTTAGCACAACTTACTGAGTTGGCGGTTAAAGGAAAAAGGTCTGGTGTAAAACAAAAACCAAAAAACACATATAGTACTAAAAAAAGACAAATAGAAAAGGATTATCAAACACGCTCATCATGGTTTTAATTAGATAAGAAAAGGAGAGGAAAATGAGAAAATCATTATTAACAATTTTGTTGGCGGTTATGACTGTGTTTGCGTTTTCAAATATTGCAAATGCTGCGACTGATACATATACAGACCCAACACTAAAAGTTAATACTTCACAAGAAGAGTCTGTTATTTCTAAAAAGCTGAAAGAAATTGAAGCGAAGCAAGAAGATGTAAAAAAACAAGGTGAAAAAGCAAAAGCTGATTGGTTAGCTGGTAAAAATGCTCTAAAGGCTGATATTGAAAAAGCAAAAGCAGATTCAAAGGCTCAACAAGATGCTTATAAATCAAGTTGGGATAAGGCAAAAAATGATGCTAAGGCTCAATCTGAAGCAAACAAAGCAGCTGCTAAAGCTCGCCAACAACAAAGAGCAGAAGCAATGGATAATTTCAAAAATTCATTTAAGTTTTAATTAAAAGGGCCTCGAAAGAGGCTTTTTTATTTGCACTATTTTCAAAAAAAAGTTAAAGTATAAGTAAGGGGGATGAATAAATGAAAAAAATATTATTTATACTTGTTGTTTCTTTATTTGTTTGTTCTGTTTCATCTATTGATGTTCAAGCAAACCAATCTCAGCCTCAGCCAGTAGTTAGTGTTGAAGTTAAAGATGGTAAAGTTGATTCTAAAACTTCTAAGGCTGTTGAAGCAACAAAAGAAGCAACTGATAAAGCTGTTAATGCAACGAAAAAAGGTTATAAAAAAACAGTAGAAGCTACTAAAAAGGGTTATAAAAAAACTGTAAGTGCAACTAAGGATTTTACTGGTAAAACTGTTGAAAATACTAAAGAAGCATTTGAAAATATAAATCCGAATAAACCGGTTACATTAAAGGATTTAGAAGGTAAAGCAAAAGTAAAAACTTTGAAAAATGAAAGAAAAGAACTTAAATCGGCTTACAATTCTAGAATAAAAGATATTAACGCAAAAATTAAATTAACTGAAAAATCTACAGCTTTGTCTGATGTTCAAAGACAAAATAAAGTTTATACTTTAAATAAAGAAAAAGCTGATTTGATTTTACAAAGAGATGCTGCAATTAAAAAGTATGATTCAAAAATAGAATTGGCGAAAGAAGAATTAAAAAAAGGGGGATAATAACTCCCTTTTTTTATAAATAATTTGAATTGTATAATTCATAACCATCTTTATAGGCTTGAACAACTGCTTTTGCAAATTTTTTGCCTGTTGCCCAATATGAAGTGTGTGCTCCGAGCACTGTTCTTCTGCTTTTTATATCAGACTTGCTGAAAAGGAAACCTTTATCTGGTTTTATTTCCATATTTAGTTTATCTCGAAGGTCAACGTAAGAAATATTTTTTGTTGTCGGATATCCAAATGGGTCGTCAGCATAGTTAACTGTTAACCAAAACATATTATTTTCAAGTAAATACTTGTATAAAAGTTTATTATGATACGTTAAAGGATAATTTGGATTTGAGATATCTGAGTAGAAAAGTACTAGTGGACTTGCAAAGTTAACAACTCCTTTTACCGCACCATCTGGCATACAATACTTACAAGTATAGTCGTCTAATTTTTTATAATTTTTTATTGCAATTTCTGTATTGTTATTTGGTATAAGTTTTCCCTCTGCACTATAAATTGCTAGGTTTGATTCTAATAATGCGTCAATACAAGTATCTTTTTTCTTATTAATTTTTATATGATTTTTTAATTCTTCTGAAACAAATGTATTATCGAAATAATTTTCTAGATTTATATTTGCAAATTTATTAAACATATATTCATATGTGATAAAGCTTCCAGCACTATATCCAAAAAGAACAACAGATTTTCCTTCTTCATGATTTTTTACTATTTGTTTGTGTAAATCTTCAATTACTGGGTGCATATTTCTATAATGAGATACCCAAATAGCGTCGTGTAAGCAATGAGCCATAAACGAGCGAACTCTTTGCGCTAATCTTGGACTAAACATTTTTGTTATATTTAGGTCAGAATTTATACTTTCAATTTCTTCGCTACTTTTGTCTCCCCAAAAAAAGGCTTCTGCTTCATCAGAAATTGAATACTTTCCCTTTTCTAAAAATTTTTCTTGTGTATATTCAGATTTAGTAAATGCTTCTTTCATTTTAGGATGAAGTTTATTCATTCCGTCAAAGAACCATTCTGTCATCTTTTTATCATTATTATTTGAACCATTTATATATATGAATTGAATTTCTTTTGTTTCATTTGCGTGAACAAGGCATCCATGCATTATTAATAATATTAATATTGTTAGTATTTTTTTCATATCTATATTTTACAATGTATATTTTTATTTTTTTATTATGTTTTTTGATTGTTACAATTTTATAGAAATTTAAATTTATAGTATCATATCTACATTGATAGTTGTAAGGAATATTTTATGAACATTTTATTTGGAATTTTAGGTATTTTTGCAATGTTGTTAATTGCGTTTTTTATGTCTAATAATAAAAAGGCAATTAATTATAAAACGGTGTTTGTTGGACTTGCGTTGCAGTTCTTTTTAGCTGTTTTTATTTTAAAGTTTGAGCCAGGTAAAAAGATTTTTGAATATATTGGCTTGTTTGTAGAAAAAATACTTGAGTTTGCAAATAAAGGTGCTGATTTTGTATTCGGTCCTTTATCTAATAGTCCAGAAATTTTGCAAGAATTATTCGGTGATAAATCGTTTATGTTTGCAATGAAACTAATTCCTGCACTTATCTTTATGATGATTTTAGTAAATATTCTTTATTACTATGGAATAATGCAACGTGTTGTTGTCTTTTTAGGTAAAATTGTAAATAAATTGATGGATGTTTCTGGTGCAGAGGCGTTATCTAATGTTGCAAGCTCTTTTGTTGGACAAATTGTTGCTCAAATTATGATTAAGCCTTATTTGCCAAATTTAACTCGTTCTGAAATATTAGCTTCAATGACAGGTAGTATGGCTTGCTTATCTGGAGGTTTAATCGCTGTTTATGCTGGCTTGGGTATTCCTGCTCAATATATGTTGGCTGCTTGTATTATGGCAGCTCCTGGCGCACTTGTAGTTGCTAAAATTATTTATCCTGAAACATTAGAACCACAAACAAAAAGTGATTTTAAAATTAGAAAAAGAAGAACTGATGTAAACGTTCTTGATGCTATTTCTAAAGGTGCTTCTGATGGTATGAAGGTTGGTCTTAATGTAATTGCAATGTTAATTGCGTTAATTGCATTAATTGCTTTATTAGATTACTTCTTGGGCAAATTTGGTATGTTTGCACATAATGTGTTACATTTAAATCTTTCATTTATTGGATTAGATATTGAACACCTATCAATTAAAATGATTTTTGGTAAATTATTTTCTGTTTTTGCTTTGCTTATGGGTATTCCAATGAATGAAGTTATGCAAGTAGGTTCATTATTAGGTACTAAATTTGTATTAAATGAAGCTATTGCCTTCACAGATTTATTATCAATACAAAGTTTAATTTCTGAAAAAAGCTTTATTATTACTACTTTTGCATTGTCTGGATTCGCAAATTTCTCTTCTGTTGCAATCCAAATTTCTGGTATTGGGGAAATCGCTCCAAATCAAAGAAAGAACCTTGCAAGAATGGGTATAAGAGCGTTAATTGCAGGTACATTAACTTCTTACATCTCTGCTTGTATGGCGGCAATGCTTTTATAATTAACAATAATAACTTGGAATAGAAATTCTAGGATTTCTTGCCTCTGTTTGATTATTCAAGTCTTTGTTTATATATTTATCTAAAACATTTCTGTGAACAATTCTTGTTTTTTCATCTGAAGGTCCATTGTATTGTTGAGCAGCAGCATAAGCTTTGTAGTCTGCTTCTGTAAATGGAAGTGTTGCACATATTTTGAAAACTTGTTTTCTATAGCAGTTATTTATTTTATCCATTTTTGAATGGTTTTCTTCTCTTTCTATTCTTTCTAAGTCAGCTTTTTTTTCATCTAGGAATGGGAAATAATAGTATGTTGTTTGGTGATTAAAAATACACATTCCTGGATCCATATCACTATTCTTTTGTGTTTTTCCCCAAAGACCTTGAAAACTCTGATTTTTATTGTTTCTAATATTATAATTTTGACTAATTGATGCTATTTTCATAATAACCTGCTATAAATATCTTGATAGCATAAAGTTCTCTAAAAAAAAAAATTGCTACTTTTTTTGAAAAATGTAATTATTTGTTAATAGAAAAATATATGTCTTTTAGACGTTTTTTACTAATGTGTGTATAAAGTTGTGTTGTAGATACGTCGCTATGACCTAATAGTTCTTGTACAACCCTTAAATCTGCACCGTTTTCAAGTAAATGTGTTGCAAATGAGTGTCTAATTGTGTGTGGGGAAATATCTTTTGAAATGTTTTTGCCAAGATTATTTATAAATACATATACGTCTTGTCTTGTTAATTTTTTTCCATTTTCTTTTATAAAGCAATATTTTGTTTTTAGATTGTATTTTTTTATTGTGTATTCTCTTTCTTTAAAATAATTTTTTAATGCACTGCAAGCTTTTTTCCCAATTGGAATAATTCTTTCTTTTGAACCCTTTCCTGTACATCTTAAATATTTAGCATTTAAATCGATATTGTTTATAATTAAGTCTGTCAACTCAGAAACTCTTAATCCACAGGCATATAATAGCTCTAGAATCGATTTTTCAATTAAGCTCATATCTTTATCTAACAAATCATTTATTTCTTTCATTGAAAGAACTTTTGGTAACCTT
>CAZNLZ010000069.1:0-7579 GCA_964574225.1 uncultured Muribaculaceae bacterium
CTGTACTTTTAGAACTAGGATTTATCTCTAATGAACAAGAAAGAAGTTCATTAACCTCAGAGAAAAGACAGACAGATTCGGCTCAAGCAATCGCGGACGGTATTATCAATTATTTATTGAGGAATTAAAAATGAGTAATAATTGTCCGATTGGGGTATTTGATTCAGGTGTTGGCGGGTTGAGTGTATTTTCTCAATTGGTAAAACTTTTACCTAATGAAAACTACATTTATTTTGGAGACACAGCAAATCTCCCATACGGAAATAAATCACAAGAAGAACTTATTAAAATTTCTGCAAATATTTTTGATTTCTTCAAATCAAAGAAAGTAAAAGCAGTAGTTATGGCGTGCAATACAACATCTGCCTTAACCTATAATGCATTAAAAGATAAATATGATTTCAAAATATACCCAGTCGTACAAAATGTAGCAGAAAAAATTGCGAAAGAAGGACATAAGAGAATCGGTGTTTTTGCAACTCAAGGAACAGTTAATTCTCACGCATATAAAAATGAAATTCAAAAACACGACAAAAATATTGAAGTTTACGAAATTGCTTGTCCAGAGTGGGTTAAAATTGTAGAAAATGAACTTCAAGAAACTGAAGAAAGTATTGCAAATATTAAAATGCATTTAGATGAAATTCTTGTAAATTCACCAGACAAGATAATTCTTGGATGTACGCATTATCCATATTTATTAAATGTTCTTTCAAAATTTGCAGACGAAAAAATGTTTATAAACCCTGCAAAATATTTTGCTCAAAGTATATTTAAAGACCTTAGCGAAAATAATTTACTTTGTGACAACGACGTAAAAGAACATCAATTTTTTGTTACATCAAATCCAAAACAATTTGCTAATGCTTCAAAATTATTCTATAAAGTTCAAGAAATCAAAGAAATTTCTCTAAAATAATAATTTCTATTTTATGTTTATATACAATCTTTCATCGTTGATGATTTTTTCAAAATTCAAGATACTATATAGTTCATTTTCTTCCATAAATTCATGAGAAATATATGAAGAACTATTCGAAGTACTCATCTCTGAAAGATTAATATCTTTCAATGTTTTTATAAACTTAATTTCATCAACCAAAATAGCCAAATTAAAATTATGACCTTCAACAATAATTAACTTTGTACCTTCTTTAGCGCCATCTCTATCATTATTTAAGAACTTTTTCAAGTCTAAAACAACTAGAAAATCACCCTTAAGATTTATAATTCCTTTTATAAAATCCTTAGTATATGGAAGTTTAGTTATATTTAAGCGTTTCAAAGAAATAAATTCTTTAATATACTTCAAGTCTAAATAATAATTTTGAGAATCAAGTTCAAATAAAATGTATTGATTAATTGTTTCCATATTAACAGGAAATGAGAATATTTCCTGCGCATTACGGTTTAACTCAGCTCTTAAATTTAGGATTTGTTGAGATTTTTCATCACGAGGAAACAACTCAAGATAATTAACTTTACTTGTGTTTGTCTCGGTATTAGAAATAACTTCTTCTATTTTATTAACATCTACAATATTTATAGAACTATCTTCTGTTTTATAAACCTCTCTCAAAATAGAATTACTTACATTATATGGAAGAGGCTGAATTTGGTTGCGTTCACCTTGTACAATATTAATAATTTTCTCTGTATGAACAGCAAAATAAACATCTTCAGAACAAACAATAATCAGCTGATTGTTAATAGTAAACGAATTTGGTTCAAAACCAATCAATGGGCATAAATCAACAACCTTTATCATATTTCCGTTATAGTTAAATATACCAATCACACCACTTGGCGTATTTTGTGGAACTTCTATCTGAGGAATATTAATTACCTCTATAACATTATGAATATCAATTGCATAATGATTATCTTTAAGCTCAAACACGATGTAGTGGTTTGAAATTTCCTGATCAAAATCTGTTGAAGTAAGTGCGTAGCTGTTGTTCATTTTCCATTAAACCTTTATAATAATTATACAATAAATTAATGATTATAAAATCCAAGAAATAGACTATAATTATATAAATTATATGAAGGAGTAAATTATGGCAGGTAGAGATATAAGCTTAATAAACAGGTTAGCTAAGAAAAACGTAAAAGATACTGTTATTCTTGGTATCGCAACTATTGTAATCGTTGCAATTACTGTATTCGTTGAAAACAAACCGGTGATGGTTGCTTCAACAGTTGCAGCACTTCTTGTTTATTTTGTTCAATATCAGCTATCAAGAAATGAATTGTTAAAACAGTTAGACAAATTAATTGATAATGAATTAAAAGAATTCCAAAAAACTTCTGTAAAAGTTCTTCAATTAAGCGAAAAACAACGCCAATTAACTCATAAATATACACAAATGTTAAATAACCTTGTTCAAACAACAAAATTATTTAAAAATACAGCAATTAAAACAAAAGAAAAAACACAAGGTATTTCAACAAAGGTTCAAGAAACTTATGATTCTTCTGGAAGAGAAGCAAAATCTTTGGAAGAAAATATTACGACTATGCAAAACCTAAAACACAAAGTTCAAGTTATTGCCGAGTTAATTATTGAACTAACAGACTATATTAAACAAATCGGTTCAACAGTAAATATTGTTGAAAATATTTCAGAACAAACAAACATGCTAGCCTTAAATGCGGCAGTTGAAGCTGCAAGAGCTGGTGAATACGGTAAAGGTTTCGCTGTTGTTGCTGGTGAAATCAGAAAATTAGCTGATGAATCAAAACAAGCTACAAACAAAATCACATCTTTAGTTTCCGAAATCGAACAAACAACATCTTCAACAATTATGGCAACAGAAGATGGCGCAAGAGAAATCGAAGTTGGTGTAAAATTTGCTTCTTCTATTAGCGACAACGTTGCTAATTTAGTTTCAAACATCAAAGATTTAGGAAGTGATTTAAACGATATTCTAACTTCATCAATCGAACAACAATCTATTACAAATGACGTTCTTGAAGTAATTGATGATATGCAAAAAGGCATTTCAGAAACAATTAATACTTTAGAAGAAAACATCGAAAACATCAGAGCATTCTCTGAAATTTCTACAAACATTAAAGATAATTTAACTAATTAATTAGGTATAAAATGCACTATAATCCTGAAGAATTAGATGAGATATTAACCATATTTAAATCTGAAAGCGAAGAAATCATTCAATCGCTTAACGACGGTTTTTTAGTGCTGGAAAAAAATCCAACAGATAAAACTCCATTAAAAAAATTATTCCAACTATGCCACTCTTTAAAAGGTGCATCAAGAATGCTTGGGTTCAACAGCATTCAAGACATTGCGCATAAATTGGAAGACATTCTTGCATATTGGAAAAAAGATGATGTAGTTATAAATGTAAATATCTTTCAAGAAATCTATCAAGTTTGCGATTTACTAAGCTTATTAATTAGCCGCTGCGCAGAATCAAAAGCAGATTACAGCGATGATCAAGTTTTATCTTTTATTTCAAAACTTGATAATTTTATTACATTTAACCACATGGTTCCGGTTGTTAAACAAATTCCAATTGAAGACAAATATCTTAATGAAAAAAGTGTTGATATTAATGCACTAATTTTAGAATTAATGTTCATCTTTGAGCGTGAAGAAAAAGATGAAGATATTATTCCAATTATTAAGGATATCTTTTCGCAACTTGATGAACTATTTAACGTGACCAAATTCGATGATATCAAATTCAAAATAAATGAATTAATAGCGGCTGTTAATAACAACTTTGATACGGTTTCGCTAAAACAAAAAGTATTAGAATTGCGCAATGATATTTATAGTTTATTCAAAAAATTAAATATCAAACCACCTGCCCCAGAGAAGAAAAAAGAAGCAAAAAAAGAAGAAACAAAACAAAAAGAAAATGTTGAAACTGTTGACATAAAGGCAATAAGCGCCAAGTTTGATTTTATCATTCAAAATTTGCAAAGAATTAAACAAGAAAAAAGCTCTATTATAATTATAATCAAAGCGCTTGAAGAAGTTGTTGATATTTCACAAAATCAAAAAATAGAATTAATTTTATCCAAAACCATTGATATTCTTAAATTATTTAATGACAAGAATATTGTCTTAGATAACGAATGTTATATGGTTATTTTGCAATGTATATATCTTGCAAAGAAAATCTCATTGAACGAAAGAGATGAAAATATAAACAATTTAACCTTCTTAGTTCAACGATTAAACGTTGTAGAGGACATGTTCTCTATTCCACAGTCTCCAGCTGCAAAACAAGAACAAAAACCTTTAATTGCGCAAAATGATTATGATAGCTTAAAGAAAAATTTAAAATCATTTGACCTTGAAGAAATCAAAGTTCTAAGGGTTGATACAGGCAAAATCGACAATCTTATTGCTCAAACAGGAGAACTTTTAATTAATGGTATTAAAACAAGAGAACACGTTGTTGAATTATCAAAAATCAACTCCAAACTTGTTCAATGGAGCAGTACAAGCAAGAAAATAATGAATTATCTAAAATACCTTGAAAAAAGAGGATTTTTCGCAAATGAAACAGACGAAAGTTCGCTAGCTTTTTACAAAAAAGCGCAAGGCTTCTTTGAAGATAACTCAGATATGATTAACGAGTTAAATAAAGATTTCAATAATCTATACAATATTATTTCAGAAGATGACAATAAACTTCATCAAACAGCTCTTGAAATTGAAACAATTGCAAAAGGAATGAGAGTTCTTCCACTTGCAACCATTTTCCATTCTTTCCCAAGAATGATAAGAGATATAGCAAAAGAAAAAAATAAAAAAATAGATTTTATTGTAACAGGAAGTGACACTACTGTTGATAAAAAAATCATTGAAGAAATAAAAATGCCACTAATTCATATTATAAGAAACTCTGTTTCACATGGAATAGAAGAACCAGTGAAAAGAGTTAGAAGTGGAAAAAAAGAAACAGGAAAAATAAAACTTACAGCAAAACAAATAGAAAACAATGTAGTCATTACAATAGAAGATGATGGCTATGGTATCAATCTAGAAAAAGTAAAAGCAACTGCGATAGATAAAGGTATGCTTTCAAAAGAAGAAACCGAAAATATGACAAATGAACAATTAATGAGACTTTTGTTCATTCCTGGATTCTCAACAGAAGATTCTGTAAGTGAAATTTCAGGTCGTGGTATCGGACTTGATGTTGTAAAAACAAAGATTACAAACCTAAATGGAGAGTTGTTAATAGATTCTGAATTAAACAAAGGCTGTACTGTTACAATCAAATTGCCAGTTTCTATGTCAACAATCAAAACATTTGTAATCACTGTAAACGAACAGAAATATGCAATTCCTGTAAGTTCAATCAAATATGTTAAACAAATAAAAAAAGAAGAAATCTTTAGAAAAGCTGGTCAAGATTGTATTATTTTTGATGGACACTCAGTTCCCGTATATTCTTTATCAAATATATTTGGAGAACCTTCAAATAATATTATAAAAAACAACTTATATACAGTAATTATTATTGAGAATGGAGAGAAACAAGCAGCTTACATAACCGATAACTTACTTGGCGACCAAGAAGTATTCCTTAAAAAGCTTGTACCACCTGTATTGAAAATTAAAAATATCAGCGGATTTACTACACTTTCAACTGGTGAAATATGCTTAATCATCAACCCATACGAGCTTATCAGAAATACAATTGATATTAATACTACTTCTTTATTTGATATGAAACAATCAGAACTAGAAGAAAAGAGTCAAAAACGTAAAATTCTTATTCTTGATGATAATTCAGAATTTATGAAAAAAATAAAAGAAGATGTTAGCTCTAGATTCCAACTAGTTAATATTTTCGATTCAGTAAATTCTGTCTATGACCATATTTTGAAAAACCAAGTCGATATTTTAATATGCAAAATTAATCATTTTGATGATGAAGTTATCAGACTTGTGAAATATCTAAAAACAGATGAAAACTTTAACAATATAAAATTAATTATTCTTTCTGATATTTCAGAATACGAAATTATGAGAAACGAAAAAGACTTCAGCTATAGTTTGTATCAAAAGACAACTGAATACCAAAAAGATAAATTCTTAGAAGACATACTAAGGTTTTAATTAGCACTAAACTGGCTGCTTTTCCTTTGCTTCATCAGCATTAGCTTCATCTTTTACATATTCATAACCTGTAAGAGCAGCAACCTTTGTACCCCATTCGTCAAAAATTTCATCTAATTCTTGATTATAAGAGATTGGTTCACCCAAAATTGCTTTTATATGTTTGCGCTTAAATGGATTCCAGTTGTATTCTTCACAACCAACAATTCCAAGAGGTAAAATATCTGTCTTCATTTGTTTTGCAATCGCAGCAAAACCTTTGTTTATTTTTTCAATTTTTCTGTTTCTACGAATACCACCTTGTGGGAAAATACCAAGTCTCCAACGGTCAGTTTTAAATATGTTTAAAGCAGTTTTAATTGTTGAAACTTCAAGTTTTTCCCTGTTTACTCCAAAACAGCCAAGCCCGTCCATTATTGCTGCGGCTATTGGTTTTTCAAATAACTCAATTTTACCCATATATGCTAATGGCTGATTAACAACTTCTCCAGCAAGAACAGGATCAAAATATGAAATATGGTTGCCTGCAACAATAAAGTTTCTATCAGTTGGAATATTTTCTCTTCCCAAATATTCTATTTTGTAAAAAAGCGGAGCAAATAATTTTAATATAACAAAACGCGCAAATAACTGAAATTTGTATTTATTTTCTGTAAAGTCTGATACATCTCTCTTCGTATAGTTTTTCTTTTCTTTTTCTTTAGCCATATTTCTATTCTCTCTACTAATTCTCTGGTGTATATTCTAATTCCGCCAATTCGCTAACTTTTACAGCCCATTCATTTGCAATTTCATCTACTGATAATTGACAAGAAATAGGTTCTCCAACCCTAAATTGAATATCTTTTTTCTTAGAATTTGGATTTTCCTTAACCATAATCCCTACAGGAAGAATATCTGCATCCATTTTCTTTGCCATAGAAGCAAACCCTTTTGTAAACTCACCAAGCTTACCGTCTTGTCTTCTTGTTCCTTGAGGGAAAATACCCAAGTGCCATTTTGTCTTTTTAATTGAAAGTGCTGTTTTAATTGTTGATACATCAACTTTATCTCTATCAACAGCAAAAGCTCCACACCAATCCATTAAAACCATTGACCAAAAAGTTTCAAACAATTGAACTTTCGCCATATATGCAATCGTCATTTTTACATTTGCTGCCACACAAAATGGATCAAAGCCTGTTACGTGGTTACTAGCAACAACATATTTTTTTGTTCTATCTATCTTTTCAAGACCTACTGGTTTTAAGACATTGTATTTAGAACGAAGAATATTTAATATAACCCAATTGCAGGCTACATATTGAAATACAGTTCTAAATGCATTGTAAACTTTAACGGATCTTGTAGAATATTTGCTCGCCATATAACCCCATATCTATTTATTTAACCAAGATTATTATAACAAAAAAATAAATAATTTTTACTTGAATTTCGCTTATGTTTAATTTATAAATAACTCATGACACA
>CAZNLZ010000070.1:0-7518 GCA_964574225.1 uncultured Muribaculaceae bacterium
TCTCAAACATTGTTTTAACAGGTGTATAAGCTTGTTTTATATCAACATATATCAATTCTTATTGCCCTTTTTTCTTGTCTGTTGCAAATTCTGAATCTAATCTTAAAAATACTGGTTTTATTTTTTCTTTTTCTGTCATTTTTCCTGATTTTATTCCGCCCCATACAAGGTTTTCATATTTAAAGTTTGTATCCTCGTTTAATTGAGTCATAATATCTTTTGCAATATTTGGGCAGTATGCTGAAAGCATAATAGCAATATGACGCATTGCTTCAAGTACGTTGTATAGTACTTGTCCACATTCTAACATTTTTTCTTCTTTTGCAAGTGTCCAAGGTGCATTATCTGTTACATATTTATTTACGTTATCAGCAAAAGTTACAATTGCATTTGCTGCTTCTGCTATTTCATAGTTGTTAAATCTTTCAATTACTTGTGTTTTAGTGTTTTCAGCTAAAACAGCAATTTTTGATGTTTTGTCAGAAATGAATTCTGGTTTGATTTCGCCATCAAAGTATTTAACTAACATATTTAAAGTTCTATTTAATAAGTTGCCAATATTGTTAGCTAAATCTGCGTTAACTTTTTCTTTGAAGTCTTCATCAGAATAGTTTCCGTCCTTGCCTGTTTGTGCCGCAGATGCCATATAGTATCTGAAAGCGTCTGGTTTTTCTAAATTGAAGGCTTCTAATACATCGTGTGGCGCAATTACGTTTCCTAATGATTTACTCATTTTTGATTGGTCAATTGTTATCCAACCGTGTGCGTATATTGTTTTTGGTAAAGGTAAACCTAATGACATTAATATTGCAATCCAATAAATTGAGTGGAATTTAATGATATCTTTACCAATTACGTGTACATCTGCCGGCCATAATTTGTTATATTTTTCTGAAGGATTTTCAACATCATATCCAATAGCTGTTATATAGTTTGATAAAGCATCTATCCATACATAGATTGTTTGTTCATCATCATTAGGAACTCCAATTCCCCATTGTACAGAGGCTTTTGTTCTTGATACTGAAATATCTTCAATGTTTTCAAGTTGATTTAAAAGTTCGTTTACTCTTGTTTCAGGAAGAATAAAACCCGGGTTCGCTTTTATATAATCTGCAATTTTTTCTTTGTATTTTGATAATCTAAAGAAATAGTTTTCTTCTGTAATTTCTTCTGGTTTCTTTTGATGGTCTGGACAAAGTCCATCTTCTGTTAAATCTTTTGGATTTAAGAAACATTCGCAGCCACTGCAATATAAACCAGTGTATGAGTGTTTGTAAATGTCACCGTTTTCTAATAATTTTTTGAAAATTTGTTTAACAACTTTTCTGTGTTGTTCATCTGTTGTTCTTATTATTTGGTCGTAGCTGATTTCAAGCTCTGCCCATGCTTTTTCAAATTTTGAAAAGTTTTCATCACAAAGTTCTTTGGGTGTTATGCCTTTAGAAGCAGCTGTTTTTTGTATTTTTATTCCGTGTTCATCTGTACCAGTTAACATATATGCATTATCTGTTAATTGTCTTTTGTGTCTGATAATTACATCAGATAGGATTTTTTCGTATGCGTGTCCAATGTGTGGCGCGCCATTAACGTAATCTATAGCTGTTGTTAAATAAAATTTTTCTTGCATAATTCATACACCTTTAAACAAATATGATAGAATAAATTTAGCACAAAGGTAGTTTATAAAAAAGAGTATTTAATGTTTTTCTTTAAACCTAAGAAATATATTAGTTGTGATAGATTGGAAAATGGTCTGCATATTGATTATGACGGATTGTTTTATTGTTGTTTTTTTTCTCATTCAAATCTAAACTATATTCCTGTTGCTAAAATGACTAGCGATTTTAAAAAAACATTTAAAAATTTGACTAATACCCGCAAACAAGATTTAAAAAAACTGCATGATGGAAATATTCCGCTTCGATGTCGTGGATGTTCTCAACTCAAAATGAAAGATTGGGTTAATAAAGATAAAATTAAATATTTAAGTTTTACTGTA
This sequence comes from uncultured Muribaculaceae bacterium, assembly GCA_964574225.1. Lineage (GTDB taxonomy): Bacteria > Cyanobacteriota > Vampirovibrionia > Gastranaerophilales > Gastranaerophilaceae > Avigastranaerophilus. Next base: position 2,003 of record CAZNLZ010000070.1, read on the forward strand.
AATAAAAAATGCAATGCCAACTGTATTTATTGTACAACCCATCATCGCAAGGAATATTGGAACTCTCTTCCTGATATAAAAGTTTATGATACTTTGCTTGAATTAGTTAAAAAAAATAAAATTGATGAAAACTGTGAAGTTCATATTGGGGGCGGTGAACCAACTCTTCATTGTGAATTTGATAAAATAATTGATTTATTTGTTGATAGATTAAAAGCTAATATGAAAATATATTCATCTGGAATATTATATAGTGATGCTATCGTAAAAGCTTTAAAATCAAATCGTTGTATTTTAGCTGTTTCAATTGATTCTGGTAATCGTGAACTTTATCAAAAAATAAAAAATGTAGATGAATTTAGTCAAGTCGTAGAAAATCTCTCTAAATATTGTAATGTATTAACTCCAGAAGAACGCATTTGTTTTATTGAAATGAAATATGTTCTTCTACCTGGGATTAATGATTCTAAAGAATACATCCTTGAATTTCTTGAACTTGTTAAAGATGTTGGTAGTCCAGCTGTACGTTTTGATATAAACTGGGATATTCTTGGACAATATAAAAATAATCTTCAAAAAAGAACAGAATTATTTAAAATAATGAAATTTATTGAGCTTCAATCAAATAATATGAATTTACATTTTTGTTTTTATACTGAGCCTAAAGCGCTTGTTGAAATGTATAAAGACGAATATGATGCAGTTGTTGTTGATATGTAATATAAGGATAGAAGAGGTTTAAAATGAGCGAACGATTTAACTCAAGAAAAAATAACGAACTTAGAAATATAAAAATCACAAAGGATTATACAATACACGCGTTAGGTTCTGTTTTAGTTGAGTTTGGAAATACAAAAGTTATTGTTACAGCATCTGTTGAAGAGGGAAAACCTCGTTGGATGGAAAAAACAGACCCTAGAGGTTGGGTTACTGCGGAATATTCCCTTTTGCCATCTGCAACACATACTAGATGTCAACGTGAACGTAATAAAATTTCTGGTAGAACACAAGAAATTCAACGTTTGATTGGTAGAAGTCTTCGTTCTTGTGTTGATTTAGAAAAAGTTGGAGAAAGAACAATAACTATTGATGCTGATGTTATTCAAGCAGATGGGGGTACAAGATGTGCTTCAATTTGTGGTGGTTTTGTTGCAATGAATCTTGCTTTTGAAAGATTAATTGAACAAGGTTTGTTGAGTGAAAATCCTATTATTGAACCTATTGCCGCAGTTTCAGTTGGCTTGATTGATAGTGAAATTAAACTTGATTTGGATTATAGTGAAGATTCACGTGCTCAAGTTGATAGTAACGTTGTTATGACAAAATCATCTAAAATTATTGAATTCCAAACAACTGCGGAAGGTGCACCATTTGAAAAATCACAGCTTGATGAAATTTATAGTTTAGCTAGTGATGCTATTCAAAAAATTATTGCCATGTACTAGCAAAAAATCTCTATTTGGTGTTTTATACTAGTATTGGTATTAAGTGAGGTTTTCATGAAGGTTAATTCAATTAATAATGTGTCGTTTGGCGCAAAAAAATCTAAGGCAGAAAAGGCTGCAAATCGTAATAAATATTTTACTTATGTAAGTCAATTTCATGCTAATGATGCTTTAAAAATGTCTGTTGGAAGAGAATCTCAAGACGGGAAATATAAATTAGCATCAGCAGTTACGATGATGGCAGGTTTTTTCGGTACTTGTGCTTCAATGATTGCATCTTCTAACATTGGTATGAAGGCGAATGCTTTAAATGCTGCAGGCGAATTTACAGAAGTTGCTGCAAAAAAACTTGGTAAACAAGCTGTTGCTGCTTCTGTAGGTATGTTATTATCAACTGCGTCTGTGCTTGCTTCTGTTATTATTGGTGATGTAAATAAAGCAAAAGCTAATAAAACAGCAAACGAAAGAGGTTTCTTATCAGATGGTGATTACAGAAAAATTAATGATAAAGAAACAGCTTATGCAGTAACTGATTTTATCAATAAAGTTCATACTGCTTAGTTTATATTTAAGTAGGGGAAAGTAATAATAATACTTTCCCTTATTTATTGAAATTTTTAAATATTTCAGGAGGCTCAATTTCTAAATGAGTCTCTTGTTTTGTTTTTAAAAGTTCTTTTGCTTGGTGATTATATCTGAATTGGGTCCATAATCTTGTTATTGCAGATAATGTAAATCCCATAAATACTAAACTAAATGCGTATGGAACTGCTTCTACAAAAGCTTTTTCTTTTGTAAGTCTTGCTAATTCCTTTGCTGGTGTTGAATTCTTTAATTTTGCTGTTTTTTCAGCTAAGGCTGGAAGCTCGGCTCTTGTTGGTAGTTTTACTTTACCTTCTGCTGTTTTTTGCAAAATATCTGGGAATTTATTTTTCTTTTCTAATATTTTTGTGAAGCCTTTTTCGAATAATTCACCACCAAAAATTGTATAGAAAACAACAAGTGGTACTCTTGTCCAAACTTCGGCTACATCTAATTTCCCTCTGTCTTCTGCTGCTTTTGAATAACCAAACAACCCTAATATTGCTGTTAGTGCAAGTTGTCCTTTGCTTAATGCTAATTTTCCATTGTTGTTTGCAAAATCTAAGCTAAATTTACTTAATGTTTCTTTTGCTTTTTCTGATTTAACTAAATTACCAACTGCTTTCCCTGGTTCTAAAATTGCTTTACTTACTTTTTGTAATGCTTCTGATTTGTGACCATTTATTGCTAGTAAAGCTCCTGCCCCAACTCCAATTGCTGAATATATTGCTGCTTTTTTTAATTGAGTTTTCGCACTTTTTTCAACTTTTTCTTGTTGGGCTTTATCTTCTTTTTCATTATTATTTTTATCTAAATTTGCAATGTTATTGAAGTTGCTTTTTTTGAATGTTTTTAATGTGAATAAATTTTTGGCAAAGCTTAGAGTATATTCTGCGATTGGAATTGCCGCACAAGCCAATACAATTCCGGCTTTAGTTGATATCGCTCGTTTTTTAACTTCATCTGTTAGTAGAGTATTTTTTGTTATTTGTTCAACAGTATTTGGAATTTGTTTGTTTATTGTTTCTCTTAAATCTTTTGGGGCAAATTTATTAAATACATTATTTCTAAAAAGTTTTTCTCCTAATATTGGTGAGGCAAAATAAAAAATGCCTGACTCTAAGAGTTCAAGAAATGTCATTTCTGCAAAGTCTGCTTTGCTTCTTGCAAAAATTGCTTTTGGTGCCCAGTTTGTTGTTGTATCTTGGATGAATCTTGTAGATGATAAATTTTCTTGTGATTTTATAAAAATATCTGCAACTTTTGCTACGCCAGTTAATCCGCCTTTAAAATTTTGTTGTTTATTATTAATGTTATTTATATTTGATACTTTCATTTTTACCTCTATTAAAACTTATTTGCTAACTAAAAAAGCTGCCGTTATCTTTTGCAGCTTTTGAATTATTTTAACGAGGTTTCACATTCGTACAAAACAATGACTGCCTGACTCTAAGCCTTGCATTTGCATCATCATATTCATCATTTGTACGTTTGTTAAAAACATTAATTATCCCTTAAGTTGTTTAAAGATTAACTCAAGCATATTTTTTTGTCAATAAAAAAGGAGCATTTCTGCTCCTTTTTTGTTGAAATTACCCCTCTGAATACAACTATTTTTGTTTATTATAATCCTTGAGATTCTTCGGCAAAAGCCTCAGAATGACAAACCATAGTCATGTTGAGCGAAGCGAAACATCGCAAAGATTTTTTATTAGTTGTACATTATTGAATAATTTTGTTTTATTTGATATCTTTATATGAACCTGTAAATTTATCAGAATATTTTGTGTGTAATAAATGGTGAGCTATTTCGCTACCTGGTTTTCCACCTAAACATTCGTTGTAAATTTTTACGATATCAGGGTTTTTGTGAGATTTTCTTAGGTCTAAGTTTTTGTCTTCTGTATATAGACCTTGAGCTCTCTTTTCTTTAATAGTTGAATCTAAACAGCTTGTTGGTTGACCGCCACCGTTTACACAACCACCAGGACAAGCCATTACTTCTAAAATGTGGTAATCTGCTGTACCTGCTTTTAATTCTTTTAAAGACTTTTCAGCTTCTCTTAAAGTTGAAACAACTCTAACTTTTACTTTTGTTCCTTTAATATCGACAACAGTATCTTTTGTCCTAGATTCAGCATCCACACCTCTAAGCGTTGTAATATCAACATCAGTAAGCTCCTCTCCTGTTACCATATTATATGCGGTTCTAACAGCAGCTTCAGCAACACCACCTGATGCACCGAAGATTGTTGCAGCACCTGTGTAATCGCCAAATGGAGAATCTGCTTGTTCATCTTTCAATCTCTTGAAGTCGATGCCTGCAGTTTTAATCATTTTAGCGAATTCTTGTGTTGTTAATACGTAATCAGTTTCGCCTAGTAGTTGTTCTCTTGTAGCTTCATACTTTTTAGCTGTACAAGGCATTACAGAAACAACAATGATGTCTTCTTTCTTATATCCTTCATAGTATTTTGGTAAGAATTCTTTAACTAATGGAGATAACATACCTTGTGGTGATTTACAGCTTGATAAATGGTCTAATAGCTCTGGATGTTGTTGTTCTAAGTATCGAACCCAAGCTGGACAACAAGATGTAAATAATGGTAACTTGCCACCTTTTGTTAATCTACCAACGAATTCATTAGCTTCTTCCATAATTGTTAAGTCAGCGGAGAAGTTTGTATCGAAAATTAAATCAAAACCAAGTCTTCTTGCAGCAGCATAGATTTTGCCAATAGTGTTTTCACCAGGTTCTAAGTTGAATTCTTCACCAAGAGCAACTCTAACTGCAGGTGCAAATTGAACAACAACTTTCTTTGTTTTGTCATTTAATTTTTTCCAAACGTCATCAATTACTGATTTGATTGATAATGCACCGGTTGGACAAACAGATAAACATTGTCCACAGAATACGCAATCAACATCACCCAAGTGTCTTCCGTTCATTGGTTGTACAACAGTGTTTGAACCTCTGTTTGCAAAACCTAAAACGCTGTGACCTTGGTATTCTGAACAAGCTCTTACGCAAGCACCACAAAGAATACATTTTGAAGGATCACGAACAATTGATGGATTATAGTTATCAATTGGCGCATAGTCTTTTTCTTCCAATTTAGGAAATCTAACTTCTGTAATTCCGTATTCTGCTGCGTATTTTTGTAGTTCGCAGTTACCAGATTTATCACAAGTTAAACATTCCATTTTGTGATTTGCTAATAACAATTCTAAGATTGTTTTTCTGATTTTTCTTACTCTATCAGAATTTGTTTCAATTCTAATGCCTTCTCTTGGTGGCATTGTACAAGAAGCTTGAATCCATTTTCCGTCTTGTTCAATAATACACATTCTGCAAGCACCATATTGTGTTAAGTCTGGTCGGTGACAAAATGTAGGAACATCAAAGCCATTATTTCTAATAACTTCTAGAACAGTTTTTTCATCTGTATATTCAACTTCTATATTATTAATAAATAAAGTTTTCTTATC
>CAZNLZ010000071.1:0-7331 GCA_964574225.1 uncultured Muribaculaceae bacterium
TGTGTGTTTATTGCTCATCTAGCAATAATTTGCCTGAAAAATTTTATGTTGTATCTAAAGAACTAGGTGAAAAGCTTGCACAAAAAGGTTTTGATATGGTTTATGGTGGTACAACTGTTGGTATGATGGGTGTAATTGCTAGTAATGCTCTGCAAAATGGTGCTGAAGTTATTGGTGTTATTCCTGAACGTATTGCTTCATTTGGTTTGAAACATCCGGAACTTGCTAAAGTTATTGTGACAAAGGATATGCGTGAACGCAAAGCAACTATGGAAAAGTATGCTGATGTTTTTGTTGCTATGCCTGGTGGATTTGGTACTTTTGAGGAAATATTTGAAATTTTGGTTGCAAAACAATTAGGTTATCACGATAAACCTGTTATTTTTGTTAATTTTGATGGTTATTACGATAATATGATTAAAATGTTTAATACTCTTTATGAAAATAATTTTGCAAAAGAGGAAATGAAATCATTGTATTTTATTGCAAAAACTGTTGATGAAATATTTGGGTACGTTGAAACATATGCGCCTAAAGAGTTTGTTCATAAGTGGTAAATTTGTTATAATAGGGTTATGAAAAAGTTTATTATTACAATTATATTCTTTATATTTACAAGTATAATTCTTCCAGTTCTGGCAGATATACTTCCTTTGAGCACTCGCAGTATAAAACATTATGGTATTGGTGTTTTAAATATGCCAAAAAGTTATACGGTGTATCAATATCCATATACTGATGCAAAAATTATAAGAGAAGTTAATTACGAAAATATTAAACGTTCGGCAATTGTTAATACGGTAGATATTCGCAAAGTTTCGTATGTTGCGTATGTTCCATCCAATAATGTTGCATTGTTAGCGGTTGATTTAAATCCGGGAAATGATTGGTATTGTGTATTTTTAAATCAAGAAACAGGTGAAACGGGCTGGGTTTATAATCCTGATAAAAAATCTTTTATGACATATCGAAATTTGTTTTACCGCTATGGTAAAAAGTATGGTTTGAGATTTTTTAATGATTTGAATGAAGATGAAAAAGTTTTATATGCAAAAGAAGACTTAGAATCTAAAGTATTGTCGCAAGTTGATTATCCAAGATTTGTTACGTTTGCAGTTATAAGAGGTAACTGGATGTTGGCTTCTGTTAACGATAATGCAAAGCAAACAAAGATTGGTTGGTTTAAGTGGCGTAATGATGATGGAACGTTAAATATGTTCCCAAATCTTTCTGAACAAAGAAGATAGTTTGTAAATTTTTATAACTTTAGGATTATTATAAATCAATTTTGAATCTTGAGGAAATTTTCTGACTCTGTAGTATAAGGAGCAAGAAGATGTTAAATATTTCTCAAGTTAATTTCCCAAAAATAACTAATAACTTTGCAACAAAGAAAAGTATTATGACAAAAGGTCTAGCGAGTGATGTTTTTGTTCGTAATTCTGCACCTGTAAGCTTTAAAGCTCTTGAAACTCCTAAATCAACAAATGAGTTCTTAGAATGGGCAAAGGAAACTGATTTTATAAATACTCAATTAGAGGATGTTTTATCAAACCCTGAAAATGTTTTAGGAGCTGGTTTCCATCATACTGCGTATAAAATTCCTAATAATGATGATTTTGTTTTAAGAGTAAGTACTAATGATATGAAGTATTCATTCCAAAGACAAAATATTCCAAATGCAAAAATTAAAGCAAAGAGTGAAGACTTAGACATTAATGTTGGTCAAGAAGTAGCAAAGATTTTAGTTCCAGGTCAATATGGAGATGAGGAATGGCAGTGTACTTCTATAGAAGTTCTAAAAAAACAAGATGGTGAATCAATTGGTGTTCTACCGCCAGAGCTTTTAGTTGAAGGTGAATATAACAGCACAACAAAAGCCGGTGTGGATCCTTATGAACATATTTCTAGAAAACAACATTATGCAAAAACAATCCATAAAGTTGCGGAATTGCCTGTTGAAGCTTACGAAAAATTACTTAGTGATTTTACAAGAGCGTGCGATTATGGCTTCTCGTTTGATGAACACAACTCAAATAATTTACTTGTTGATAGTAATAAACAAGCAATAAATTTAATTGATATGGATAGAAGCAATAGTAATCCAACAAAACCTAATTATGGTGATTTGTTGTATGCTTTAACGAATGTTCAATATTATCCAACTTATACAAGTTTCTATGCAGATGATGTTGCACCAGAACAAAAACAGCAAGCAACAGATGATACTATGCAAATAATTGATAAATTTATGCAAGCTATGAAAAACAATGGACTAAAATTTGATAAAAATTCTGTTACTTGCAGTTTCTTTGATCTTATGCGTAGTACACCAAGTGTAAAGCTTTGTGGATATGGTATGGAAGGCTTTTTTGCAAAAGCTACACAAATGGGTATCTGTAATTAAAAATGTAGAAAATTAATATTATACATTATCTTTGTTGTGTTCTGGTAATGAAGCAGAATATTCTGCTAGAATTCTAGCGATATCAGAACCCTTGATAACAACTTCTAAAACAAGTTGTATGTTTATTAATATTTTATCTGTATATTCAAGTTCATCAGTATCAAAAATCTCAAGTTCAAGAAAGTCGTGTCCGACATAGTTAATTCTGCCGTAACCTTCGCTTGTTCCCCATTTCATAAAAACAAGTTGTCTTTCAAATAATTTGAGTTTATCCACTAATCTCATATTAATGTTTTCTCCGCGTGTCTATAATTTAATGATAATTATTTTATTGTTTTTAGTCAATTTTGTATTGTAAATTTTGTATTTATTATCGTTACAAAATAAATAAAATTATTTTGTTAATATTTTGTTTCTAGTATAGTCATGAAAAACTAAGTAATAAAAAAGGAACAAATCGTGACGGATACACTTAGTCGAGAAATTGAAACAATAAATAATTTTAATAATAAGTATGTTTCTTCCCCAATTAGCAATTTGCATACAATAGAATTGCAATTATTAAAAATTTTTGAAGATGAAGTTAATTCAGAAAATTCTGTAATATTAGATTATAAACCTGCTGCAATTAGAAGATTGGCTAGATTTTTAACAGGCGAAATTACTCGCTCTGCTTCTGTGGGTGTTGCGGGTGAAACAGCGAGTGGCAAATCAACAATTACTTTGGATATTATTGATACAATCGAGCTTTTTGCAAATGTATTTTCTCTTGGCAGAGTTATAACAAGAGTTAACACAGATGATTATTATTATGATCGTTCTGAAGAAGTTAAAAAAGCTGGTGGTATGGCAGAATTCGCGAAAAACTATGATTTTGACGTGCCAGAGGCGTTAGAACTTGATTTGATGTGCAAACATATTCAGGAATTATTGTCTGGTAAATCAGTTATGCTTCCTAAATATGACATGTCAGGAACAACTATCAGATGGGATAATCATACATTAGCTAGACCTTCAAAAATTATTATTTCTGAAGGTTTATTTACGCTTACAGAGAAAATCAAAGGCGCTTTTGATTTCAAAGTATATGTTGATATAGATAATGAAATCCAAAAAGAAAGATTTTTTGTAAGAGCGAATGAACGTGGCTTGGGTGAATCTGCTCAAAAAATTTATGATAATGCTTCAAGCAAAGCTGAAATTTATATTCGTCCTTGTCGAGAAGAAGCAGATATCGTTTTATCTGGTGAAGCACAAAGAGCTGGATATAAAATTTTCTTGAACAAAATTTTATCAGTTGTTGAACAGTTGCATTTTTCAAAATAGGTGAATGATGGCAGAGTGCGTTTATCAGGGTAGTTTTAATCCAATTCATAATGCTCATTTGGCTGTAGCTCAGCATGCATATGAACAGTTTGGTTTTGAAAAAATTGTTTTTATTCCTGCTTTTAAACCACCACATAAAAGTAAGATAGAGTTTGATATGGATAATGCAATGCATCGCTTAGAAATGGTGCAACTTGCGGTTCAAGATTATCCTTATTTTGATGTTAGTGCTATTGAATATATGAGAAATGAAACATCATATACATATGATACGATTATGCAGATTTATCAAATAATTCAGCCAACAGAAAAGATTAATTTTATTATTGGTACGGACGCTTTTATTAAGATAGATACTTGGCATAGAGCAGATGAGCTTAAACACCTTGTAGATTTTATTTTGTTTGTTCGTGAAGATAATTTTGATGAAACACTATTCTTGAATTTAAAAGAAAGAGGCTTTAATTATAAGCTTATGCAAATGCCATTTATGGATATTTCTTCTAGTCAAATTAGAGAGCGCATTAGGTATAATCAGGATATTTGTGATATAGTACCAGATAAGGTAGCTAAATATATTTATCACAACAATGTATACAAAATATAGTATTGAAGAAATAAAAGAAATGCTAAAGAATTGTCTTTCATATGAAAGATATATTCATTCTTTGGGAACAATGGAAAAAGCTATGGAGTTAGCGGAACGTTTTGGCTTTGATGTTGAAAAAGCTCAAGTTGCAGGGCTCCTTCATGATTGTGCAAAATGTATTTCTAATGATGAATTAGAAGCATTTTCTCATGTTTTTGATGATAGCGAGAAAATGAGTTGTAAAACCTGGCATGCACCCGTTGGTGAAATAATTGCGAGACGTGATTATGGAGTGAGTGATGAAGAAATACTTTCTTCTATTCGCTGGCATACTATTGGTAGAGTTGGTATGAGTGATTTTGAAAAAGTTATCTTTTTAGCTGATAAAATTGAAAATAGAACTCGTGAGTTAGAATTTAGAGAAAAAATTGAAAAGGCTTTAAATAAAAATAATAGCCTAGATGATGCTATGTTTAAAAGCTTTAAAATAACCATTAAAAGTCTTGTAAAACGTAAACTTCCAATCTGTTTTCAAACTATCGAAGTATATAATGACTTATTAACAAAAATATCATGAGAACAATCCTTTTAGACATTGATGACACAATTTTAGATTTTCATGAGTGCGCAAAAGCTACAATTCTGCGTGCTAGTGAAGATTTCGGTGTTGATTTTACAGAAGAAATGCTTTCCTATTATATGAAACAAAATGCTTTTCTTTGGGGACAATATGAAAAAGGAATTATTACAAGAGAAGATATTTTTAGAACAAGGTTCCCTATGCTTTTTAAAGAGTATGGATATGATATTGATGGTTTAGAATTTGAAAATGCGTTTCAAAAATACTTTAAAACCCAATATAAATTTGTTGATGGTGCTGTTGAACTTGTTCAATATCTTGCTTCTAAATATGATTTATATGTTGCGTCAAATTCTTTATTAGAAACACAAATTGGCCGTTTAACTAGTGCTGATTTATATAAATACTTTAAAAAATTATTTGTATCAGATGCAATTGGCTATCAAAAGCCAACAAAAGAGTTCTTTGAAGGATGTTTTTGTCAAATACCTGATTTTGATAAAGACGAAACCATAATTATTGGAGATTCCTTGTCTTCAGATATTAAAGGTGGATGTTCTGTTGGGATAAAAACGTGTTGGTATAATCCTAATGGACTTAAAAATGAGACAGAATATAAGGCTGATTATGAAATAACCAGCCTTGATGAAATAAAAAATATTTTATAAGTTTAAACGGCCATATTTAAAAGAACACCGCCACCTTTGTTTTCCATCCTGTATTGTTCTGCAAAATGCGCAGGTGATCCTTTTAGTGTGTATGTTTTTCCATTAAGCATTATCATATCAGTGTTTCCTTCACTTTCTGCAGGGCTTAATGATACTATCATTTGGCTGTTTACATAGTGTTCTGTTCCACCAATAGTTTTAATTTTCGCTAAAGTTGGCGAAACCATTACGTTATTAATGTTCATATTAATCATCCCTTCTCTAGTATCTTTAATTTAACACTAAAAAAGAGAAATTTAAATAACCAGCAAAACTTAACCAAAATAAATATGGGATTAACAAAATTGAAGCTAATTTTGAGTGTTTAAAAAAAGTGATTATTGTAAGCAAAAGAAATATATACATTAAAATGATAACAACAAAGGCTAGACTAATATTTTGTGCGCCAAAAAATATTGGACTCCACACTAAATTAAGTGCTAATTGAATTAAGAAAAAAGTTAAAGGAAGTCGTTTCTCTTTTTTTATTCCCCCTTTTAAAAATAAGAAAAAAGAAAGCCCAATCATAATGTATAAAACTATCCATACAGGAGTAAAAATCCATTCTGGTGGATTTAAAAAAGGTTTGTTTAAGCTATCATACCAATTCATATTTTGCATAAATTCAGTATGAATTATTTATTGATTTGTTTCATTCTCTGAATGGGTAGTTAATTTCTTCTCGTGTTTATAACCTTTAAAAACATCTAGTTTAGCTTTTAAGGCTTCTTCTTTTGTTAGGGGTGGTAAATCTTTCAGCGGGTATTCAATTCCTAAGTTAGAATATTTTGGAATTGCCATGTTATGGTAAGGAAGAATATCTAATGCTTTTAAGTTCTTTAAATGCGCAAGGAATTTGCCGAGTTCTGTTAGATAAACTTCGTTATTTGTAAGCGTTGGTACAACAACATGTCTGACCCACATAGGTATTTCTTTTTCTGACAAATATTTTGCAAATTCTAAAATATTTTTATTTGAAAATCCTGTTAAATTTTTATGTTCTTCATCGTTGATATGTTTGATATCAAGAAGAATAAGGTCTGTATATTTTAATAGTTCATCTGTCTTTTCTGTGTTATTTGGATTAAAAGTTACACCAGATGTATCAAGAGCAGTATGTATATTTTTTTCTTTTGCTTTTTTAAATAATTCTGTTACGAAATCTATTTGTGATAATGGTTCGCCACCTGTAACAGTAATGCCTCCATTTTTTAAAAATTCTTTTATTCCGTCATATTTTTTTAAAATCTCATCAACGGACATTTTTTTATTTTCATCAAAACTCCAAGTGTCAGGATTGTGGCAATATTTGCAACGCATTGGACAACCTTGCATAAAAATCACCATTCTTATGCCTGGACCGTCAACTGTTCCAAATGATTCTATTGAATGAATATTCCCTAACATAATTCCATTATAAAATAAAAAAGAGGAGATGATTTATCTCCTCTCTTATATTATTAATCTTTCTTTATCCTAAATTTGAGTGGAAAGTTCTTGCAATAACATCATCTTGTTGTTCTTTTGTTAGATTGATAAAGTTTACTGCATAGCCTGAAACTCTCACTGTTAATTGTGGATATTTTTCTGGATGCGCTTGTGCATCTAGTAATGTATCACGGTTGAAGACGTTAACGTTTAAATGGTGTCCACCTTTTTCAACGTACGCGTCTAAAAGATTGATTAAATTTTCTTCTTGCATTGTCGCCATTATATTAACCT